>JBARWW010000324.1:0-9870 GCA_049647005.1 Acidaminobacteraceae bacterium
GTCCAAATTCATTTAACAAAATTGGAAATGATAACTCCTGCAATGTATAGATGTGCATTACTAAAACCACATTTAATACTATCGCTACTTTTGTATCAAACTTATGCATCAAGAAAGTAAATATCAAAATATACAATATAAATACATATAGTGAAAACCCAAGTATAGTAAACAATATAGTGGAAAGAGTAAGTGAAATAAATGCAGCTAAAAGACGCGTCAAAGCTAATTTAATAGATTGTCTTTTAGCAGATAACATACTTACAATCACAATTGTTGCTACAGTTAGATAAAATTCCATATTTAACATTTTTGCGAGTAAAAGTGCTATTAAAACACCTAGTGTTATTTTAAGACTATTAACTATGTCTTCTTTTAGCATATATTGAGACCTCCCTTACTTAACACTTTATTATTTATAAATAAACTTCACACCTATTTGTATACCCCTTTATAATTATCAGGTAGCAGATTTGCAATATTTTTCATTATAGTTTCAAGTGACTCCGTTTCATATTCTTTTTTATCCTGTTCTTTTTCTTTCTTTGTAATTTCAAATTGCTTACCTATATTCATATAAATATCTGCGTGATTAAAATTTTCTAAGCTCATATCTCCTTCTTTACTAATTGGAAGCAGTTTTTCTGTACCATATAATCCAATTGGTGTAAGAGAAACCCCTGTCATCCTTGCTATAAGCAAGATGCCTTTCTTAGCTTTTATTAAACTAGAAGCTCGACTTCTTGTTCCTTCTGGAAAAATCAATAGACTCTCGCCCGATTTAACAAGTTTAATTATCTTCTTAAGACCTTCTTTATCTGAAGAGCCCGGCCTTATATTTGTAGTTTTTATTACATTAAGACCTATGTTTGTTACATTGTTATCTGATAGCTTTACACCTGCAACAAATGTTGGATTGATTTCTTTTAAAACTTTATTTAAAACTAAACCATCAGAATTACTTAAATGATTACAAATGAATATAGTTGGTGTTTTCAAATCCTTAAGGTTTTCAAGTCCGCTTATATTTATCTTGGCATATTTATTTAAGTAGTTAGCTATAATTTTTTTTGATAAAAATGTAACTAATTTTGTAGGCAATATGTTTACGAATTTTGCTGCACTGTTGCTAATCATATATTTGTTCCTCCTAGATAATTGCACTGAACTCGGTAATTTGTGATAATTGAAAAGTTCTTTTGACTTATGCTTTTCTTATATAGTTTATTTGAATTTTTCAAGAGTTTCTTTTTTTAATTTAAGTGTATTTTTCAATTTTTCTCCAGCTTTTTTTGCTTGTTCTATACAATCTTGATTTTGTAGTGCTTCTTCCTTTTTAAATAAATGTAGGATTTTAACTTTTTCTATAATTCTGTATCCGAGACCCTCAAGCGGCATACTCATAGCTTCGGCTGTAAAACCCATATCTTTTTCATGATTTTGTTCACATATTGCTAGAACTACAGCGTATTTGCCACCAAGGACTTCACCTATACTCGTCCACACTGACCTATCATTATCAGCAAAAACTTGGTAGCAGTAAAATCTTTCAATAAAAGCTTTCATTATTGATGTTATATTATAAAAATACGTTGGTGATCCTGTTACTATTGCGTCAGCCTCAAGTATAAGAGGATATAATTTTTGCATATCATCTTTTATTACACATTTATATGTATCTTTGCAAGCTTCACAAGCAATACATCCACTTATATTATAGTCTCCAAGATAAATAATATCGGTCTCAATGTTGTCACATTTGACGGATTCTAATATATGCTTTAGCAAATAAGATGTATTTCCATTTTTTCTTTTACTTCCTACAATTCCAAGTACTTTCATTTGTCTAACCTCCAGATTATATATATACAAAGTAAACTATTATAAGTTTCTGATAAAATTTTGATTATACGTATTTTCATCTTGTACATTATTTGTTTTAAACATTCTTTGTATATTATATTATATACTGAAGTCTTTATAAATGGCATACTTTAAGATATTGTGTTCAAAAAATATAATTGAACTACTCATCAAAGTATGAAATAATGTGACCGATAGAGACAAACAAAAGATCAATAACATGCACATAGGAGGTTCCAATGAATAATTACCAGCCAACTAAACAAGATTTATGGGCAGGTCGTATAGATAGTCTCAAAGATTATGAAGCTTTTAGATGGCACCAGTGGATTCAATCGATAGATATTAATGATTACACTAAAACGTCACACGAATTGGGCATTAGCCTTATAGGTTTTGCTTGTGATATTGGTGTTCAAATAAATAAAGGAAGATCCGGTGCCAGCCGCGGACCTTTAGAGATTCGAAAAGAATTAATGAATCTTCCCTGTCATTTTAAAGAAGAGTTAAAGCTATATGATTATGGAGATATCATCCCTGAAGATAATAAACTAATTGATCTGCAAGATTCCTTATCAGAACTTGTATGTAAAGCCTTAAAAGACGACACCTTCCCAATTGTTCTAGGCGGTGGACACGAAGTTGCTTATGGTAGTTTCAAGGGTATTAAATCTCATGTTGATAAAGAATCAGTTGGCATAATCAATTTTGATGCACATTTTGATTTAAGACCGCAGGATGATGGTGGAAGTTCTGGGACTATGTTTAGTCAAATTGCTACAGATGCAAAAAATGAAAATGAAGAATTTGCATATTTTTGTATAGGTATTCAACAAAGAGGTAATACAAGAGCCTTATTTAATCTTGCCAAATCACTTGGTGCAGATTATATACTTGCCAGAGACGTCTCACAGGAAAATATGCTAAACATCTTCAAATCTTTAGATAAATTTATCAAACACAAAGATCATATATATATAACAATATGTATGGATGTTTTTTCTTCTGCTTTTGCGCCAGGTGTTAGTAGCGCACAGCCACTTGGACTGCAACCTTGGCTTGTACTTACAATACTTAAATATATATTGAAATCTAACAAAGTAATATGTATGGATATAGCAGAAGTTTCTCCACGTTTTGATTTAGATAATGTTACTGCAAATCTAGCATCTACAATTGTTTTTCATGCAGTACAGCAACTTGCTGAGAACAAAGACTTAGATTATGACGACATTATATAAAATTTCAAAAACAAAAAAGACATTTTATTTTGAAATGTCTTTTTTCTTACTTATTCTTATTTGAAAATTTGCTTTTCGACTATTTTTAAAATTTTCTCTATAACTATTTAACTATTTAACTAATATTAAGTACTTCTTTTTTATTTTTCACTTTATATTCATACATTTTTTGATCTGCAACATTTATAATATTTTCTAATTTTTTCGGATTATTTTCTATTCTATTTAGTCCATAACTAAAACTTGAAATTATTTCTATTGATTTATTTTTATAAATTTTTTCAGAAAATGATTTTCTAATAGCTTCTAATTTTCCTCTCAATTTTTCTTCCTTAATTTCAAAGAAAATTCCTAAAAACTCATCTCCACCATTTCTTATAATGATGTCTGTTGTTCTGAATTCATCTTTTAAATATTCGCAAAATTCTTTAATATATATGTCTCCTACATCATGTCCAAAATTATCATTAACATGTTTTAAATTGTCTAAATCAAACATGGCAAAGATAACTAATTTTGACTCTCTACACCAACGTGGGTAGTGAAGTTCTTTAATTTCTTTTAGATACCAACGATTATAAAAACCTGTCAATTGGTCATATTTAAAAAGCTCACTAACTTTAGCATATAAAGTGTGATTTTCAATTACAATACTTATTTGTTCACATATATACTTCATAATATCGATGTCTTCTTGATTATAAATATTATTTTCACTTGAATCTAAATTAAACAAGCCATAAAACTCGTTGTTCATAATAAGTGGTGTAGTAAGAGTTGAATTTATTTCTAAGTCGTCATCGCGTAATAAAAGTTTAGGAAAACCCTTTGCAACAACTTCTGGAAGATTATTAATAATCATAGGATTTTTAGCATCTATTGCACCTAATTGATAAGCAAAGCTTTCTTTAATAGGTATCTTCAAATTATCCACATCATCTTTATTATAATTAAAAGATGCAAGAACGCTTAAGTCATCTCCCTTAACGGTTAATATACAAGCGCTATGAGCCTTAGTCATTAAACTCATTACTTTACACAAGATATAGTCAAAATACTCTTCTACATTAATATGACTAATCATTTTATGATTAAGATCTATTGTAAAGTCTCTGAGCATCACTAAGTATTCAATTTCCTTTTTTTGATTCAAAAGCTTCTCTTTGGAAATTGATTCATATATATAAGTGTTCAACCTAATCATATTTGAATAGATACAAATTGCAAAAACCAAACTTGTAATAATAAAAATTGTATAATGGTCATCAACTTCTTTTAAATTTAAGTAATGCATTTGTATGAACATTAAAACCTGCGAAGTAAATCCAACTATAAGCATTTTCCATCTAGTTAAAAGTATTATTGTAAGTATTACAAAAGACCCCATATAATAAAGTAATGTTGCTGTTTCAAAATTAAGTATATTGTTATAAGACATTTTTAAAATCATAATCACCATTGGAATTATAAATTCGTATGAATGAGTATTATACTTTCTTAGAGCAATTGCAACTACAATTAATAATACTTCTACTAAAGCATTTATTTGAATCCATCTAAGCAACAAAGGAAATGAAGGGTAACTCGAATCTATAGTTGCAAAAATCAAAACAAGAATATCTATCAAACAAAGTATAACTAAAAATCTAAACAAATTCTGCTTGTTAATCTTATGAATTTCATTTTGTGTTTTTTCCAAAGAAGTTAATTCCACTAACATAATTCCCCCATAAAAATTGATATAAATATTTTAATTTCATTCAAGGTTTTAATTTCATTCAATAATAATTATACTTTATATTACAACTAATATGTAGATATAATACAAAAATATGAGCTTATATCATAATTAACTTGTTTGGATTATCTATTTTTCATTGTGTTTTTTTCTCTTGTCAATTTGAAATTTAATACGTGATATAGCCCATAATATTATAAATAGAAGTGCAATTATAATAAGCATCTGATTAACTGTGCCGCTATACTTAATTATCTGACTACCTAAAAGAACATAGGCAAAAGTGCCGGGTAACATTCCAATAGCAGTTGCTATAAAAAAATGCTTTGCTTTGATCTTAGATAAACCTGCCGCATAACTTAAAAAATCGAATGAAATAAATGGAAGCAATCTTCCAATAAAAATTATTTTTATTCCATGTACCTGACTTATATCATCCACTTTTTTCACTAGTGAACCATCTTTCTCAAATCGTTTAACAAAATCTATACCGAGCAATCTCGCCAAATAAAAGGTTCCAGCAGCACCAAACATTGCACCAATCCATGAAATGACTACACCCCAAAACACGCCAAATACCACGCCATTTGCACCAGTAATCAAAAATGCTGGAATAGGAGCAATAAAGGCTTGCAAAATCATTAGACCCACACTAATAAGTGGAGCCCAAATACCATACCCTTTTATTGACAAAACAAGGTCTTCAACGCTTCCTTCATTTAGTATTTTTAACCAATGACTTCCAACTTGTGATTTTGCCACAAATAAAAGGAATAGTACTAAAAAACAAATTGCTAATGCATTGTAGAACAATCGTTTATTTTCTTTTTTCATGATACCACCTACAATCTAAATATATTTTTAACTGCAACTGTATAATTTCCATTCCAATCGACCTTTCCTTTTTCTACTGTTTATTAGGAGTATTTCTATTTAAACGACAACTTTAATTCAAAAAAATAACTGCTTTTTAAGACAGTTATAATTTTTTATAGATTTAAGTTTTTAAATTCATTATGCACATCGTATCATACAATTATAAAGTATATTATATAAATAATCTATTTAATATAGTTGACAGTATTTTCTTTTCTTGCAGGAGCATTAGATCCTCTTGCTTCAATATTACCAAACACTGCAGCGTAATATGGAGTATGATTTTCTGGTATGTTTAATTTTTTCTTATATTCTGCTCCATTTTCTCCTGAAAACATATATCCTATAAAGCCATTCCAACATCCACCAATCTCTAGTGATTCCGCAGCAATAAACATATTCTGTGTTGCAGCTGCACAATCCACCATAGGCATTAATGCATCAGTCTCACCTGATATAACAATCAATGTTGGCGCGTTATAAAACAGATTGAGATCTTCGTTACTCATCATCTTTTGGATTGATGCATCAGTACTTTTTTTACATTCGTTTTTAGTTGCAACATTTAATTCTTTAATCATTTCCTGATTTTGAACAACTGTAAAATGCCAAGACTGTTCATTGTGTGCACTAGGTGCATACAAACCTGCTTCAACAATAGCATTTAATTTTTCATCACTAATTTGTTCTGATTTAAATTTTCTTGTTGATCTTCTACCTTTAATTACCTTAAGTATTTCATTCATTTTTGAATCCTCCATTTAATATATTTGTTTTTTATGCATATCTATCGATAAGTCATATAAGTGTATCCACATTTGTTCGAAACCGAACAATGATGGGTAAAAAAATACTCGCATTGAGTATTTCATACAATCACCTTTCATTCGTTCGAGAACGAACTAAATATATCATTATTCTTGATAAGTGTCAACTATTAGCTGTTCGATTGAGTTCAAATCCATTGTCAGTTCCCTTAAAAACACCGATTTCTTTGAGTTTCTCTGCTTCAAAATTATAACTAACATCTGCAAATGTATAACTTAAAGTTGATAATACAAAAATTAAAATTAATACACTTAATTTTTTTATACTTTCCTCCTTGTTTTTTACATCTAGTTTGCTATTAATAGCCTTTCTTTGACACGTAAAACTCTTGTTAAACATTTACCCAAACTACAAGCATAAAAGCATAAAAAATCCGCTCAAATAAGATCAGCGGATTTCTATATTTTTTATAACTTCATAAATTTTTTCGCAATGAAACGTATTGGCTTATAATGAATGCCTTCTAACTTTTTAGTTACATTTTTAAGTTCTTTCATAATTTCAATTTCTTGTGGGCAATGTTTTTCACATTTTCCACACATTATACATAAAGAAGCATTATGTGGCTCACTTTTAAGACTTGTTTGCATCAAATACTTAGCAGCCGCTCCAATTCTGCCTTCAATTTCAATATCATTATAACATGATAGACAAGTTGGTATATCAACTCCTACTGGACATGGCATGCAGTAATTACAAGCTGTACACGGAACTTTTATCTTTTCTTGCAGTGTTTTTTTGACTTCCATAAACATTTTTGTTTCATCTTCAGTAAAGGCATTAATTTCTGTCTCTGATGCAACTCTAATATTTTCATTTAACATTTCCATAGAATTCATGCCAGACAAAACTAAAGTTACTTCTGCTTGATTCCATATCCACTTAAGGGCCCATTCAGCAGGTGAACGTTTTGTTTTAGCTTTATCAAAAGTTCGGTAAACATCTTTAGGTAAATTTGTTACAAGCTTTCCACCCCTTAGTGGCTCCATAATCATAACGGGTAATCCTTTAGAAGAAGCGTACTTAAGACCACTCTTTCCTGCTTGCCTGTTCTCATCAAGGTAATTGTACTGAATCATGCAAAATTCCCACTCATAGGCATCAACTAATTTAACAAATTCTGTTTTTCCACCATGATATGAAAATCCTATATTTTTTATTTCTCCACTTTTTTTCTTTTCATCAATCCACTTAAGAACACCTAAATCTTTAAGTCTATCCCAAGTAGATAAATCTGTTAACATATGCATTAAATAATAATCTATATAATCAGTTTGAAGTCTCTCAAGCTCCTTATAAAAAAGTTTATCAAAATCTTCATATTTTTTAACTAAGTATGGCGGTAACTTTGTTGCAATGTTCACTTTTTCTCTATATCCTTTAGCAAGAACTCTACCAAGAATAATTTCACTGTTTGGATATATATAAGCTGTATCAAAATAATTGACACCCATTTCAATTGCATGAATAATTTGCTTCTCAACTTCACTCTCACTCTTCGAAAATCTCATGCATCCAAAACCGAGTACCGATAATTGATCGTTATTTTTAGGATTAAGACTGTACTTCATATTGAACCCCTTTCGTGTCTAAATTTAGAATATAAAAATCCATAAAGCATCTCTCCATTAACTTCAAATACATCTTTATGGTCGCCAATTTTTATAAATCCATTTTTTTCAAGAACTCTTTGTGATGCTATATTTTCTTTTGATGTACCTGCAAGAACTTCAATCACATCATACTTATTAAAAGCTTCACTTAATATAAATTTAATTGCATTACTAATAATACCCTTTCCCTGGTCTTTAAAATCAATCCTATATCCAACTTCTGCTTTTCGAATACCATCGTTAATTATCATCTGTAAATTTATTCTACCTACTATTTTATTTTCATAGTTTCTAATTATATACATATAATAGTCACCACAACTTTGTTCAACTAATAAACTATCCACTATCTTTTTAAATGAATCATAATTTTCATATCCAAGGGGTCTAGGTGGCAATACTTTTTCAAAAAAAACTTTATTATTTTTTTCAAATTCATATATTTCTTTGTAATCATTTGGTGTAACAAGTTCAATTCTTATATTATTATGTATAGCATCTCCTAATTTCTTCATGCCTATCTTAATTGTTTCTGGTGTGTTCGATGAAAAATTTAATCGTAAAGATTTATTGCCATCATGGCTACTTACAAAAAATGGACTACCAGGAACAAAAGCTACATTACATTCCTTCGTTGCTAGCTTTAAAAGTTCATTTATATCCACATTTCCAAGCAACTGGACCCAAATAAACAATCCGCCTTCTGGTTTAGTATATTTAGTCCCTTTTGGGAAATATAAATCAATACAATCTAACATAGTTTCCATTCGTTCTCGGTAAAGTGAATTAATTTTATTTAAATGATCCCTTAGTAAACCTTTGTTCAAAAATTCATAGCAAATAATTTGCGATAAGTTTGATGTATGTGTGTCAGAGCATTGTTTTGATATAGTCATCTTATCAATAATTTCTTTTTCTGCTATAACACTTCCAACGCGCAGTCCTGGTGAAATAATTTTAGAAAAACTATTTATGAAGATAACATGACCAGTTTTATCAAAATGCTTTATTGGTGGTAAGGCTTCACCCTTATATCTTAAGTCACAATATGGATCATCTTCAATTACAAACATATTATTTTCTGATGCTAAACTTGCAAGTTTTTTCCTTCTATCTAGTGGCAAAGTTTTGCCAGTAGGATTTTGAAAAGTTGGAACAGAATAGAGCATCTTAGGATTATATTTTTTTATCTTGTCTTCTAAGTCAGCAATAATCATACCTTGATCATCTGTTTTGACTTCTACACACTTAACTTCATATTTGTTAAGTACCATTAACGTCGTTAAGAATGTTGGAGATTCTACTAATACAACATCTCCAGGATTTAAAAGTACGTCTATAGCCAAATTAATTCCCTGAGTTGCTCCTGTCACTATAAGGACATTATCAACACCAGCTACAACACCTTTTGGGTGAGCAATATGCTTTAAGTATGCTTCTCTTAAGGGAACATAGCCTTCAGTAATACCATACTGTAGTGCAGCGTAGCTATTATTATTTAGTATTTCTTCTGTAATTTCCTTAATTGCTAGAAGTGGAAATGCTTCCTTTGCTGGGCTGCCTCCGCCAAAAGAAATAATATTAGGATCTGCCATTAACTTAAGTATTTCACGTACCGCACTTGCTGAAACATTCTTCATTCTGTTCGAAAATTCAATCATTATTAGCTCCTTTTATATTTTTTATAATTGTCTTAAAGTCATTAATATAA
>JBARWW010000325.1:0-2545 GCA_049647005.1 Acidaminobacteraceae bacterium
TTGACCACCATGAAGCTCTATTATAGATTTCGAAATCGCAAGTCCAAGCCCACTTCCTTCGACAAGATTCGTTCTTGATTTATCAATTTTGTAAAATCGCTCAAATAAATTTTCAACATTTTTTTCATTAACTTCTGAAGTTTCATTTGAGATTTCAATCATAACATGGTCATCCATAACATCAGTAATTACAATGACCTGGCTATTTTTGTCTCCATATTTAATAGCATTTGATAGTAGATTTTCAAACACACGTACTATTTTATCCGAATCAATTAGAAGTTCAGCTTCCTCATCGTCAAGCTCGCAAACGAGTTCCATATTGGCTTCTTGGAAAAGCACAGTATATTCATCAAGTATTTGATACATCAATTGGTTAAAATCAACTTTACTCGGATGTATGAGTTCACGAGTATTGCTTAACATTGTGTAATCAAATAAGTCTCTTATAAGTTTCTTTAGTCCTTCTGACTTATCATAGACTATATTTACATACTCATTTAGCATCTCTTCGTTTTCATATTTGCCTTCTTTAATAAGAGAAAGATAGCCAATTATAGATGTAAGTGGTGTCTTTAAATCATGAGATACATTAGTAATCAAATCGTTTTTTGATTTTTCAACTGCTCTTTCAGCTTCCATCTGTTTTTTTAGGTTTCTCGACATATCGTTAATACTTTCTGCGAGTGTACTAAGCTCGTCGTGACCTTGTATGATTATCTTTTGATCCAAATCACCACGCGATATCATCTTAACACCCTCTGTTATAGAGAATAGATACTTCATCTTTTTGCTAGACATATAGAAAAACAAAACTACACCTATAAATGCACTAAAAATAAAAGGAGTAATTTCATTGGGATCACTAAAATTCTTAATCTCACCTTGTGGTATCTCAGTATAAATAAAATACGCTATCTGATCACCAATATCAATAGTTTTAAAAACAACATATTCTGACGTCTTATTATAATAGTCGGATTGATCTTGACTTGTTGCTTTTTGAAGAACCTGTCCTATATCTATGTTATACTCTTTTTCAGTTACGCTACTATATATAACCTTACCATAAACATCGGTTATCTCAATTTTAGGATAATTACCAATTTGTTCTACACTCCGTAGAACCTCTGAAAACATATGTGATAATAGTTTATTGACATCTATTTCATCACTTTCTTTTGCCTCTTGACTCAAGTTGTTATATTCAGCCTTAAATTCATCTTTTATATTTTCAAGTTCACCAAAAAAACTATTGGCAATATTTTCAATTTTATTGACACCATCAGCGTAATTAACAACTTGAGTTGTTGATCTCACTTCATTTATTCTATAAAAAAAACTATATGAACTTATACTTACAAACAGGCAAAATGCAAGAAGTACGAGTATCTTTAATCTAATATTTTTCCTATATCTATCTTTTACCACCAGATATTTTCCATATAAAAATTCTGTAGTTTTCGCTTTTCTTTTAATATTTTTTTCTTTTTTATCATTTTTCTTCATTTTTTTTAGGTTTTTTTTATTATTCTTACTTGTCTTTCGTCTCTCTAGAAAATCAGATTTTTTTTGCTGATCATTACTCATTTATCAGCCCTCCAACTTATATCCAACACCCCATACGGTCTTTATAAACTCAGGGCTTCTTGGATCTTTCTCAATTTTTTCTCTTATTTTTCTTATATGAACCATAATAGAGTTTTTTGTACCTAAAAACTCCTCATCCCATATAGTTTCGTATATGATCTGATTAGTCATAACCCTATTTTTATTGCTAGCTAAAAATGTTAATATATTGAACTCTATCGGAGTAAGTTTAACAAATTCCCCATCAACACTAACTTCTCTAGTATCTGGATCTATAATTATACCGTTTACTTCTATCCTTCCATTTGAATCAATGCCTGGCCCTGTGTTCATACCACTTCTTCTTAACTGTGACTTTACTCTAGCAATAAGCTCAAGTGGATTAAATGGTTTTGTTATATAATCATCAGCACCTGTTGTTAATCCATATATTTTATCCATATCTTCACTCTTAGCCGATAACATTATAATAGGCATCTTATATTTTTTGCGTATCATTAAACACGTATCAATACCATCTATTATAGGCATCATTATATCAAGTATAACTAGATCAAAAACCTCTTTCTCTACAAGTTTTAAAGCCTCGTGACCATTTTCAGCAATCTTTGTATCAAATCCTTCACTCTTCAAATATATTTCAATTAATCGTCTTATTTCTTTATCATCATCTACAATAAGTATCTTCTCTTTCATAAAATAACCTCCAAAGCACCATTTAAAACTTGCCGCGCAACATAAGTCTACTATACTCTCAAAAACTTAAGAAATCACTTAGAAAAACTTTAATTTTTCCTTAATATTAGTAAACTAGCAAACAATCAATCAACTTTTTTACGTGTCCCAAATTCTTTATATAATCTTTCAACTGCTAGATACGCTAACTCGGCTGATAATAATCCTGTTATAAGTCCACCAAGAACATCTGTTGGATAATGTACAAATAAATATAATC
>JBARWW010000326.1:0-2305 GCA_049647005.1 Acidaminobacteraceae bacterium
CGTATGGGCTTTGATGGCGTCTTTGATACTGACTTTGGTGCTGACTTAACTATTATGGAAGAGGCGTCTGAACTCGTTCATCGTATACAACACGGCGGAAGACTTCCAATGCTTACAAGTTGTTGTCCTGCATGGGTTAAGTTCTTTGAACATCAATTCCCTGATTTACTTGATATACCATCAACATGTAAGTCTCCACAAATTATGCTTGGTGCAATTGCTAAATCTTACTATGCCGATAAAATAGGTGTTAAAGCTGAAGATATAAGCGTTGTTTCAATTATGCCATGTCTTGCAAAAAAAGCTGAAGCCGCTAGACATGAACTTACTAAAGATCATAATAACAATGTTGATGTTGTTATAACAACTCGTGAGTTTGGATCTATGCTTAAAGCTGCAGGTATCGACTTTGCTACTCTTCCAGAATCAGATTTTGATTCTATACTTGGTGAAAGTACAGGTGCATCTGTTATATTTGGTACTACTGGTGGAGTTATTGAAGCTGCTGTTAGAACTGCCTATGAATGGATTACTGGCGAAGAGCTTAAGAAAGTTGAGTTTGAAGAATTAAGAGGTCTTGAAGGTATCCGCGAGGCTACAGTTAAGATTGGTGATTTAGATTTAAATATTGGTATTGCTCATGGTCTTGGAAACGCTAGAAAAATGCTTGAAGATATACAATCTGGTAAGTCACAGTATCACGCTATAGAGATTATGGCATGCCCTGGTGGTTGTATTGGTGGCGGTGGACAACCCTATCATCATGGCAATATGGATATTATTAAAAAACGCCAAGAAGCCATCTATAGAGAAGATTCTGGTAAAGAGAGAAGAAAGTCTCATGAAAATCCTCAGATTCTTAAACTTTATGAGGAGTATCTTGGCGAACCTTATGGCAAGAAAGCACACGAATTACTTCATACTTATTATGAAGCAAAAGATAAGATTTAGAATTAATTTTTAAAAATTTTATTTATTTGTGAATTTTTATTTCATAGATAAAGACAAAAGAGTAGATAATCTTTTTAGATTATCTACTCTTTTTTATTAATGCAACAAATCATCCTTACATCTCGTATATACCTTTTTCATCTTAAATTACAAACTATGTATTCAAATTATAAGTATTTTCACCCTGTCTATCTCCAAAATACTTCAGATACTTAAGATTATTTATATAATCAACACTATTTGCCCTAAAATTAGATACACTTAGTTTTGTTATACCACATGGCTCAAGATTAAATAGTGGATATGTACTTAGCCCAACTTGAAGCAACTCATTTATAAATACATTTAATATCTCACTATGTGAGATAAGAGCTACTTTTTTACCTTCATATGATTTAATGCTAACAAGAAGCCGCGTCGCCCTAAGTACCATATCATCATATGTTTCTAACTCTACTTGTCTATTTGCCTCTATACCGCTTATATTGCTCACACAATCATACTTTCGCTCTACTAATTCATTTCTAACTATATATTCAATACCAGTTTCTTTCGATATAATCTCTGCTGTTTGAAGTGCTCTTACGAGTGGAGATGTAAACATCACATCAACACCTTTACTTAAAAGTACTTTCCCAAGTGCCTTAGCTCTTTTAATAGCAAGCTCTGACAGAGGTCTATTATCACACGAACTACTTTTGTAGCTATCTTCTCCATGTCTTATCAATAATAGCTCCATTTTATCACGCTCCTTTATAACAAAATTATGCAACATTTATCCATAAAATTACAAGAGTTAGCATATTTGATAATATTTTATCATAGAACGCTTGCTAATGGTATGTTTTTATATATAAAAAAAGTATTATCAGATGATTGACAATACTTATTTAAAGCTAAAACAATTTTATTTCTAATAAATTAATTATGTTTACTAGCAATAATAATAAAATTATATATTTTATATTTCTAACTTGATCATTAGTAGACTTAGTTAATTCAAGAATCTTTGAAAGCAATTCTTTATCTTCCATATCCGTAACACTTATATTACTGCGCTCGCCTTTTTCTCTTAGATATTCACTTAACAAATACAAAGAACATATTGAAACAAGAATTACCATAAGTGGTAAAACCATATAATCACCTCAGCTAATTTTTCAATTACAATTACTAATCTATGTCTATTTTACACAAACAATATGAAATTGTAAACTTTTATTAACAATCGTATTAATTAAAAGTTATATTTAAGGGAACTTATTACACTTATGCTACGTCTAAATAACGAAGTGATAAACTTCACAGCACCCGTATTACCCTATTTAAGAGACGGATTATATAATCCGTCTCT
>JBARWW010000327.1:0-11538 GCA_049647005.1 Acidaminobacteraceae bacterium
AAGGTGGGAATCCTGGCAAATTTGAACTTGCTGAGGGTGGAACGCTTTTTCTAGATGAAATTGGAGATATGCCTCTTGATACTCAATCAAACTTATTAAGGGTACTGGAGACTAAAGAAGTAGTAAGAGTTGGTGGCAATGAAGTTATACCTATAGATGTTAGGGTTATTGCAGCGTCACATAAAAATCTATCAGAGGAAGTTGAGAAGGGTAACTTTAGAAGTGACTTATTTTACAGACTTAATGTAATGCCTATACACACGCCATCACTTCGTGAGAGAAGAAATGATATAAAATCACTTGTTGATTTCTTTTATATACAGTTTAAAAAGAGTGAGAGTAAGAAAGTAAATATAGATGAGAGCTTCTATACTCTTATGAAGCAGTATGATTGGCCAGGCAATGTACGTGAACTCCAGAATGTTATGCAGATGCTTACCAACATAATCGCAGAGGATGAAAAATTATCATGCGAACACATTCCTTCTTACATGAAAAACAAAGTTTCATCAAATAAAGCTAAAGAAAAAATTGAAACTGATGTAGAGGATTTTGTGAGACCTTTATATATAGTTGAAAAGGAAGCGATTCTTAGTGCTTTAAAAGCTTCTAATGGAAACCTTGCTCAAGCAGCTAAAATGCTGGAAATAGGAAGAAGTACTTTATATAGAAAGATTGAAAAATATAAGATTGACCTATAATATCAAATTTTGAAAAACTTAAACAATGCACCAAAACGATACAGATGTATCGTTTTGGTGCATTGTTTTTTTGAATAAACGTTCATTGTGAATCGAAACGAGACACGTGTTAATTAATTGTAACAAACGCAAATTAAATTAATCAAAGTAATTTAATGTATTTAGAATATTTATTTGGTATAAAGATAGTAAATTAGCGAATTCTAAGAATTAATATTATATTTAGACGCACGAAAGATGATGTTGGCATGAAAGTTGCGTATTATATACGTGGGGGTGCAATGTGAAAAATAATATTTTAAAAATTTTAGTGCTCGTAATATTTTTTATTGTTTTAAGTGAAAAAATAACTCTACTTAATATCGCTGTTGGATTATTGATAGCAGTACTTGTAGTTACTTTAAATAAAGAAGATTTACCTATAAATAGATATATGAAAGCAAAGTTAATTTCTAAATGGATAAAGTTCGTAGCTAAATTATTTGTTGAGGTTGTAAAAGCCAATATTCAAGTTGCAATAATTACTTTGAGTAAAGACATGGATGTTGAATCAGTTATGGTTACATATAAGAGCGTTTTAAAAGATGAATTTTTACTTACAATTTTAGCAAATTCAATTACGTTAACACCAGGAACTATGACTGTTGATATAAAGGGTAATAAATTATTAATTCATTGCCTAAACAAAGAGTATTCTAAGAGTCTATGTGATATGGACATAGAAATCATGTTAAAAGGAATTGAAGGTGAATTAAATGGATAAGTTTTTAATATTTTCTGTAATCTTTTTAGGTTTTACTATTATGCTTTGCATGTTTAGAGTTATAAAGGGACCAACTAGAGGAGACAGAATTATAGGAATAAATATAATCGGTACAAAAACGATTGTAATAATTGCTTTAATATCATTTGTTTTAAAAGAAACATACTTTATAGATGTTGTTATAGTTTATGCACTTATAAACTTTATTGGTTCTTACGCAGTTGCAAGAGAACTTGGACTACGCCACGAAGAAGGGGGCAGTCAAATTGATTAATATTATAACTATATTACTTATATCATTTGGTTTATTTTTCTTCTTTGTTGGAACGGTTGGAGTTATAAGGTTTCCGGATGCTCTTACGAGAGCACATGGTGCTGCAAAATGCGATACACTTGGAGCAGTTTTATGTATTCTTGGTTTGATACTTAAGTCGGGAGTAAATTATGTAAGTCTAAAGCTGCTTATAGTCGTGATCTTTCTTTGGACAACAAATCCAACAGCAACTCACATGATTGCAAGAGCAATATCAAATAAGAAGTTAGTGGAGGACAAATAAAGTGGTGATTTTTAATATTATAGTACTCGTAATTATGATACTTGGATCAATTGCTGCTGCAAGAACTAAAGATCTAGTAGGATCTGTAATTATATTTATGATGTACTCACTTATGATGGCCATTTTATGGCAGCAGATGAATGCACCAGATTTAGCAATAACAGAAGCAGCAGTAGGAGCTGGTATAACATCAATACTGTTTATCATAACTCTTAGAAAGATTAAGGTGATTAAAAAATGAAACAGATATTTGCAACAATTATAACAGTATTATTTATAGGATTCCTACTTCTAGCAGTAATGGATATGCCAGTGCTTGGAAGTGATGACCCTATTGTACATAATGAAGTAATGGACAAATATATTGATGATTCAATAAAAGATACTGGAGCAACTAATGTTGTATCAGCTATGATTTTAGATTATAGAGCATTTGATACATTTGTAGAAGCATCAGTAATATTTACAGCACTCATATGCATTATGACTGTATTAAAAGGGAGTGGAATAAAATATGAAGACTAGCATAGTAAAGCAAATTACAAATATAGTATTACCATTTATTCAAGTATTCGCATTATATGTTATGGTATTTGGACATATTTCGCCTGGTGGTGGATTTGCAGGAGGAAGTATCCTTGGAGCAAGTCTTATAATGTACAGATTTATTAATGGTAGCGAAAAAACAGATAATGTTTTTAAATACACTTACATGTTAAAGCTTGCATGTGCATCACTTATAACTTACGGGGTATTAAAGGGTTCAGTATTTGTATCTTCATTCTTTGGAATGAAGAACCTAATTGGAACAGGAACACCTGGAACTATTCTAAGTGGAGGTTTTATATTACCTCTTAACATTTTAGTTGGACTAGTTGTAGCTATTACTTTTTACTTTATTGCTACGTTATTTGAAGAAGGTGAGCTAGAAAATGCAAATTTTGCTGAGTAATTACATACAAGTAGGAGCAGTTATCTTATTTGGAATAGGATTTATGATACTGCTTTTAAACAATAACTTGATTAAGAAAATAATTGGTATGAATATTATGGATACATCTATATTTTTATTATTTATATCAATTGGATATATAGAAGGTAAAGAGGCACCAATTATAGTTGGTGCAAAGTTTAGCGAAATTGGATATATAAATCCAATACCAACAGGTCTTATGTTAACAGGAATTGTAGTAGCTGTTAGTGTAACAGCATTTATGCTTGCACTCACTATAAAGCTATATGAAAAGTACGGAACGATTGAACTAGATGAAATATATGAAATTAGGGGTGGTTAATATGAACATAAATACAGCAGGAGTATTCCTAAGTACACTAAGTACGGGTAGATCTAATAGTATAATCGAATTAATACCACTACTAAGTATCATGATACTTATGATTGGTGCGTTTATTATACCTTTATTAAAAAAGAAACATATTGTATATAAATTTTCTCTAGCACTTATGGGATTAATTTTTATAATGAATATTGTTAATATAGCATATATAGCAAAGCACGGATTTTATATATTTGATATAGGCCATTTCCCAGCACCATTTGGTATAGTGCTTAGAATCGGTGAAGTAGAAAGTGCAATTGGACTATTATTTACATTCGTGATTATGATGGTTTCTTGGTATTCTTTCTATAGTCTTGAGAAAGAAATTAAAGAAAAAAGAGTTAGTTTTTTCTACACCCTATGCTGTTTATTACTAGCTTCATTGCTAGGTATCGTATATACATATGATATTTTTAATGGATTTGTATTTTTAGAAGTTAGTACATTATCAGCTTGCGGAATTATAATCGTTAAAGATGAAAAAGCAAATATTAAAGCGGCTATAAAGTATCTAATACTTAGTTCACTTGGATCTGGTTTAGTACTTATGGCTATAGCATTTATTTATTCAATTACAGGACACCTTAGTATGCAGTATATAAACGAGGTGCTAGTCACAAATACAGCAGGCAATAATAATCTTATTTTAATTAGTATCATTTTATTTACTATTGGACTTGGTATAAAGGGGGCAATGTTCCCACTTCATGTATGGCTTCCAGATGCTCATTCATCTGCCCCGAGTCCATCTAGTGCGATTTTATCAGCATTAGTTATAAAAGCACCAATTATTTTCTTAATCAAAATTTTCTATTTAGTTTATGGATATGAAATCATTAGTGGAACAGTTATTCTTGATCTGCTATTACTGTTTGGATCACTTGGCATGATTCTAGGTTCTTTATTTGCAAGATCACAAAAAGAACTTAAACGTATGATCGCTTACTCAAGTGTTGCACAGATGGGATATATTTTTTTTGCTATAGGTCTTGGTAACAAACTAGGTCTAGTTATGGCAATTTACCACATAATTGCTCACGCGGTTACAAAGTCGAGTCTTTTCCTTGCGGCAGGTTCATTTATAGAGCAAACTGGATTTAAGAAAATAGATGAAATTCGTGGTATTGGTAAAGAAATGCCAGTTACACTTGGTATATTTACAATCAGTGCACTTTCAATGATTGGTATACCAGTTCTACCAGGGTTTATTAGTAAGTGGAACTTAGCTCTTGCTTCTATTGAGAGCGGGAAAATTTTTCTGCTCGTAATAATTCTTATTAGTAGTTTATTAAATGCAGTATACTACTTCCCAATCATTATTAATGGATATTTTGGAGAAGAGAACCTAGATGGAAAGGTATTTAATTCAAAGAGTAAGCCTATGAAAGAACTAATGCCACTTATAATTTTATCGATAAGTATGGTACTTGTAGGATTTTTATCAGGTATAGTAATTGATTTTATTGAAAAAGGAATTTACTTTATATAATAATAGTTTGGAGTTGAAAACATGGAAAGATTTATTATGTTGCTACCGCTTATAGTCCCTATAATTGGTACTCTACTGCTTTCTAATAAAAATATAGTTAAAGATAAAGATATAACAAAAGTTGTGACATTTATAGTATTTTTGAATTTCCTATTAGTTATTAATTCAATCTGGTTAACTGCTACAGTTGAATTACATTTGCTTAAAGTCAATGATTTTCTAGATATATATTTTAGAATTGATCAATTAGGGCGTCTATTTGCATTACTTGCGTCAGTTCTTTGGATAATGACAAGTTTTTATTCTTTTGAATATATGACGCATGAGAATAGAGTAAGACAGTTTTATACATTCTTTATATTAACACTTGGAGTTACACTTGGACTTTCCTTCTCAGGTAACTTATTCACACTATATATTTACTACGAGTTATTAACGCTTTGTACGTTTCCACTAGTAATTCATGCGGGAACAGATGAGGCGCTTACTAGTGGTAAGAAATATATGATTTATTCTTTTACAGGAGCAACGCTTATAATATTTGGAATGATGATTCTTTATTCTATTACTGGAACTATGAACTTTGTACCGCGTGGTTTATTTACTAGTCTTGATGGACTAGATAAAGGATTACTTCTAATGAGCTTTATAACAATGTTCCTTGGATTTGGTGTGAAATCAGCTCTTGTTCCATTTCATTCATGGCTACCATCAGCGATGGTTGCACCAACACCAGTAAGTGCACTACTGCACGCGGTTGCAGTAGTAAAGAGTGGTATATTTTCACTAATTAGAATTACATACTTTGTGTTTGGAGCCGAGGCTGTACGTGAACTTGGAGCTCAAAAGTATCTAATACCATTTGTAGTTGTTACAGTGGTTATGGGTTCACTTTTAGCACTTCACCAAGATCACCTAAAAAAAAGATTAGCTTACTCAACGATCTCTCAGCTTGGCTATATCATATTAGGTATATTACTACTAAATCCAAATGGTTTACTTGGAGCTATGCTTCATCTAATAAATCATGCATTTATAAAAATAACACTATTCTTTATAGTTGGTGCAATTACTCATCAAACAGGTAGTAAGTATATACATCAAATTTGTGGTCTTGGTAAACAAATGCCAATCACCTTTATATGTTACACAATTGCAGCTGTTTCTCTAATTGGAATACCGCCGACTAATGGTTTTGTTAGTAAGTGGTTTCTTGGAATTGGTGCTCTTGATGCAAATAACTTATTTTATATTTTAATTTTACTATTTAGTGCTTTTTTAACTGCAGCTTATCTGCTTCCAGTTTCAGTAACAGCATTCTTTGGTAAAGATCCAAGTATTGATGAGGGTATTGAAATACCAAGCCTTGAACCAAAAAGGATGATGCTTATGCCAATTGTAATTCTTACGGTAGTAGTTGTACTAATTGGTCTATTCCCCAATATAATAATTGACTTCTTAAATGGAGTTATTGTAGATGCTTTTTAGGAGGTGGTCTTATTAATATACTAGTTTTAATTCTTTTATTGCCGTTTGTAGCTTCTATGGTTGGTTTTTACATTGGAAGAAAAAGTGAAAAGAAAAGAGATGCATTCAATACATTAATAACCGCTCTTGAATTTATTTTAATTATATTGTTATATCCTGAGATAAAAGACGGTCCAATAGAGTATGTTATGCCTAATATAATGGGTACGGGTTTACATTTAAAGGTAGATTTACTTAGATACTCAATGTTATTTATATCAGGTCTTGCTTGGTTCTTAACTACCATGTACTCAACGCAGTATTTAATTAGAAAGAAAAGTAGAAATAGATATTATCTATTTTTTATGCTTACTTATGCAACTACACTTGGTGTATTTATGTCAGAAAATATTATAAACCTATTTACATTCTTTGAGGCTATGTCACTTGCATCATATATATTAGTTATTCACGATGAGGATAAATATTCAATAGAAGCAGGTAAATCGTATCTGTTTATGGCTATTGCTGGTGGTCTTGTAATGTTATTTGGTATTTTCTTAGCATTTGATTATACTAAGACACTTGATATAACTGAGATGGGTGAAATACTTCCTCACGTAGGAAATGTAAAGTACTTAATTGCAGCACTTATTATGTCTGGCTTTGCTGTTAAGGCTAGTGTGTTCCCGCTTCATACGTGGTTGCCTAAAGCATATCCAGCTGCTCCAACACCTGCTAGTGCACTACTAAGTGGAATCCTACTTAAGACTGGTTTGTTTGGTATTATCATAGTTTTAGTTGAACTTATGGATTTTGATAGTTCTATATCAATGGTGATTTATATTCTTGGTATTATAAATATATTCCTTGGTGGAATACTTGCAATTATGCAGAGGAACGTTAAACGTATAATAGCCTACTCAAGCCTTAGCCAAACTGGATTTATGCTTATGGGTATAGGTCTTATCGGAATACTTGGTGAAGAAGGCGGAATTGCACTTACGGGAACTGTTTTATATATGATAAACCATGCACTGTTTAAAATACTTCTATTTATGGGAACGGGTATTATATACATGATTCTAAATGAGGTAAGTATAAACATGATCAGAGGTTTTGGGCGTGGAAAATGGAAGCTTAAAATTATATTTTTAATTGGTATATTTGGATTAATTGGAGTTCCAGGTTTTAATGGATTTACTTCAAAAACACTTGTTCACGAAGCGATACTTGAAGCTTATACTTTAACGAATAATTCTTTCTTTAAAGTTTCAGAGTACTTATTTCTTATAGGTGGAGCTCTAACTGTAGCATACATGCTTAAGTTATTTGTAGCTTTATTTGTTAGTAAAAACCCAGAATATTATGGACAGTATAAAGAACACGTTAGTAAACGTGCGCTACTTCCAATGGCTATACTTGCAGTGCTAATTATATTTATAGGATTATTTCCGATGACAATAATTAATCCATTATTAGAATACTCTAAGAGTATTGGCCTACATGTTCCAAAAGACATTCGTATTTTCACTTTAGAATCTATAGGATATTCAGCATTCTCAATTGTTGTTGGAATACTTATATACCTATTTTACATTAGAAAAAATCTTCTTATCAAGAGAAATGATACAGAGGTTTACATTAATCCATCTCTTCATTGGATAAGAATTGAAGAAGACATACTTACTCCTGTAGTTCGATTTATTTATAAATACTCAAGTATGATATTTAAATTTATTGATAGCTGGACGATTATTACTGTTACTAGAATTTCAAACTTATTTAAGTTTGTTGCAAACATGGATAGTACATTAATAGTTAAGATGGAGTGGGACAGAATGCTAGTAGATAAGAGTAAAGATACTTTTGAGCATGAAATCGAAGAAAAACTTGGTATGTACAAGGACGATGTAGATAATAAAATTGCATCTATAAAGAAAACTAAAGACGAATTTGTTAATAGAGATATATCAAAAGTAAAAGAGGTAATAGCATTTATTCACAACCGTGCAACAAGTATTACCTACTCTGTATTTTTACTTGGATTCGTTTTAGTATTTAGTTTACTGTTTATATTTGCAGTAAGTTAATAAATTTGCTAACTTCAAGATTTATATATTTTTCTAAAAAGTGCCTATGAATCACTTCCCTGATATTAATCATAGGCACTTTTCCCATTTTTGAATTAAACATTAATGCGATTATAATTACAAAAAAGAAAACTCCCCATGTTTTATTACTAAAACCTAGGAGTTTTTTATGGTTAATATAGCAAACTTTACAAGTGAAAAAAGTTTTGTTATTACATTCATATGTATAAAGTTTATTGTGTATTTTAAGTTAAATAGCTTCGTCTAAAAGAACTTCGAGTATCTTCTTATATATAAGATCGGTATTGTTTTTAAAGTTCTCAACAACAATTCTGGCTTGGTCACTAGAGATTAGATTTAAATCAACATCAAGTATAACTCTTACATCTTCTTTTATAGATAGTTTTACTTGATAGTCAGTTTCTCCTAGTTTAGAATATGTCGCACTCATCTCTGAAAATTTCTTTAGCTGAGTAAGCTTATTTGAGATAAATATATCAAGTTCACTAATAAAACTAGGAATCAATATGTCATCAAAAAGTTCGAGTGTAGCTTTACCTTTTTCAGTAACTAAGAAGTACTGTGAGTTATCAAGAACACTAACTTCAAGAAGATTACCATCTTCAAGTTCAGTAAGATAAAGTTGTAGCTCAAAATAGTTAAGAAGTTCATTCTCCATAATTAGTTCAGTTATATCAGCCTTAAGTATAGGCTTATCAATACCATTTAATATATATAGAATTGTTAATTTATCTTTAACTTGTTTCTTAGAATTGTTATTAAACAAATTTTCCACCCTCTTATTAAGTAAATCTATAAAATCAATCATTGTAAAAGCTTAGCTAACTTGCCAAAACTATGTGATTATAAGATACATATTTATTAAATATAGTATAGCATAATCTAGTCATAATAAGTAAAAATTTAGCTCAAAGAAATTAAATTATATGCTTTAATTATAATATAATTCTAGGTAAAAAAATTATGTAAATAGATATAAATTATACTAGTGAAAATATAGTTACAATACGTTAAAAAGTATTGTAATTATTGGCGTACGCTATAAAATAGGATGTAGTATTACTACGAAACAAATTATTTATATACATATATTGAAGGGATGAAAAATATGAAAATGAAATTTTTACCGATAGTTTTAGCGGTGACACTTATGATGGGTGGATGCTCAGCTAAAGCTACTGAAAATACAAATGAAAATGTAGATACAAATGAAATGGCTATAGAAAATAATGTGGAAAATGAAAAAGGAGAGTTAGGGGACATTGGGACTGATAATTCTAATGGAAATGAAGGGCAAGCAAATGATGAATCTTCACCGGGAGATATAACTGAAACAAGTAATCCAGAAGTGACTGCATATAAATTGCTTAGCGCAGAAGAGATAGAAACTATAAGACCTAATGAAATGGGCGAAGTTATGGTTATCATGTATCATGGTATAGTTTCTAAAAATAGCACATATACAAGAACTGCAGAGTCGTTTAGAGCAGATCTTGAGGAACTTTACGCTATGGGATTTAGAGCTCTTAGCCTTAGAGACTTTGTATCAGGAAACATTACTACTAAAGCAGGATATACTCCTGTAGTATTTACTTTTGATGATGGTAATCAGTCAAACTTCAACATTATTCTAGGAGAAAGTGGTGAACTTAACATAGATCCAGACTCTGCTGTGGGTATACTAGAAGCATTTTACAAAAAACACCCAGACTTTGGACTTGAAGCAACGTTTTTCTTAAACGGCGGAACTGCTTTTGGACAAAAAGATTACTTAGATTATAAACTTAATTATATAGTAGACGCTGGTATGGATATAGGAAATCATAGTTATGGACATGAACATTTTAGCAAGTTAGATGCTAAGGAGATAGAGAAAAGTCTAGGTAAAAATAAGATTGGATATAAAGATTTTGTAGAGAACTATGAGTTTGATTTATTGGCACTTCCATTTGGTGAGAGACCAAAAGAGGATGACGCACGTGAAAAACTTAAAAGTGGAAATTATGAAGGTGTAGATTATGAAAATATAGCTATACTAAATGTTGGATGGAGACCATCTTATAGCCCGTATTCTGGGAGTTTTGATAAATACTCTATACTTAGAGTTCAAAGTGGTGATGGAAAGCAGCAGATGAGAGATTATCTTGATACATATTATAATAGCCCTGGACTTAGATTTATTAGTGATGGTAATCCGAATACTATAACGATTCCAGAGAGAAGAGCTGAGAAGTTAAACCAATCCTTACTAGAAAAGTTTGAGATAATAACTTATAATGATAAAGAGTAATGCTATTAATAGTATAAACTCAATCTAAAAAATAGGGTGATTTAATGACTAATCAAATTACAGTTTTCTTGATATTTGTGTTTTTTGTAATACTTATATCTATTCAGTACACACTAAATAAAATATTATTAGTATTAAAAGATATGTTAAAAGTGCTAAGAAGTAAAAATATTAATTTAAAGTAGTTGTTACAATGTTGTAGGTATTATATAATGGAATGAGTGTGAGAAGTTAACTAAAAACTTAATAAATATAATTAGGTGCCTTTTTATAGGATAATAGGGAAGTATAGTATAAGTCTATCGCAGCCCCCTGCTACTGTAAGTGCTACTTTTAACAAACAACCACTGATGTTTTCGGGAAGGTTGTTAAAAGGTTTGATGCACGAGCCAGGAAACCTGCCTGATAATAGAACGATCAACTTCAGGCGGGAAGAAAATCACGATAATTATATATTAATTAACCGGTCTATTGACCGGTTTTTTTGTTTTTTGAATGATTGATATTACAATAATTTAATGCTCGATTTGAGTTTTTATTTGAACAAAATGTCGGATTAATATTTCCACATTGCCGATAATCGCCAAGAACATTCCAATATTAATCCGGATTTTGTACTCAAATAAAAACTATATCTTGCGCTTAAATCATTGTAATATAATATGCTTAAAAATCAAAACCACTAGAATAACTTTTGATGATATCTATATTAGCGGTTTTTGTGTCATGATTTAAATTTTTTCATATTTTGGGTTTTGAAGTTCAAAATTTCAACTATCGCAGATAGACATCTTTTAACGGTTTTAAGATTTTAAGG
>JBARWW010000328.1:0-4144 GCA_049647005.1 Acidaminobacteraceae bacterium
TCTTAAAATAGTCATAGGTGAATGCACATGGCTATTTACAATCCCTGGCATAACAATTCTGCCATTTGCATCTATTGTTTTATCAGCTTTAAATGATTTGCAAAAACTAGAATCTGTTTCTCCTATAAATTTTATCGTACTACCCTCAACTGCTACGCAAGCGTTTTCTATAATGTTCATATTAGAATCTACTGTAACGACTATTGCGTTTTTTATTAATATATTCATATTTACCTCCACTTATTTTAATCAAAATTTTTCTTATTTTTATTTTTTCATACTTACAAAATTATATCACATTTGCCATGATCATCTGTATTATACCTACATAAAACAATTTATAATATAAAAACATTAGATTTCTAGTCTTATCTAATTCATTGAACATATAGCATTATTTATGTTAAGATAAAGATAAATATTATAATAATTAACTTTATTCTACATTAACTACATTTGGAGGCAAATCGTATGAAAAAAAAGTTGTTTTTACTTATTTTACTATTAAGCATTGTTACAGTTATCGCTTGTCAGAAACAGAATACAAGTGTACAAGAAAATCAAGTCATAGTGGATGAAGAAACAATTGTTGATGATGAAACATATACAATTGCCCTAGTCATGAAGACTTTATCAAATCCATTTTTTATTGAAATGGAAAAAGGTGCAAGGAAAGCAGAAGATGAGTTTGGCATAGACCTAATAGTCAAAACCGGTGCAAATGAAACTTCTATAGAGGAACAGATTTCAATTGTAGACGAGTTAATTGAAGAAAATGTCGATGCTATAGTTATTGCTCCTGGTAGTTCTATAGATTTAATACCTGTTTTGAAAAAAGCTCAAGATAGTGGCATTGTTATTGTAAATATAGATAACCGTTTAGATTCCGAAAAAAGTCTACAGGTTGGATTGCTAAATGTTCCATTCATTAGTGTTGATAATGAAGAAGGCGCTTACCTATCAGCAAAGTATCTTGCTGATCAAATTACTAGTCCTACCGAAGTTGCCATTTTAGAAGGTATTCAAAGTGCAGATAATGCGAATCAGAGAAAAATTGGAGCAACTCGAGCCTTTAATGAAAATGAAAATATTACAATCGTAGCAAGCGAAACGGCAAATTGGAAAATAGATGAAGCATACCAAGTAATTAGCGAGATTTTTAAAAGCAATCCTGATATTAAAGTAGTGTTTTGTGCCAATGACATGATGGCATTAGGTGTAATACAGTATTTAGAAGAAACCAATAGAAAGGATATTTTAGTTGCAGGATTTGATGCTTTAGATGAAGCAGTCAAGGCTATTGATGAGAAAAAAATGGCAGTTACAATTAATCAACAAGCAGATATACAAGGTTACTATGGAATAAGATATGCAATTGATTTATTGAACGATGAAACTGTACCAATGGAAATCTTAGTTGATGTGAAAGTTATAACTGCAAAAGAATAGAGGTGTAGTAAATATGCTTATGTATTTTCGCAATTTGAGTATTGCAAAGAAACTTTTTCTGTACTTATTTTTAGTAAGTTTCATTCCACTTTCTATTTATGGAACTTTATCATATTTTGAATCAAAAAATGTGCTTTTGAATATGATTGATGATACATCAAGGCAAATTATAGTACAAAAAAATAAATATCTAGATGCTACGATGAGTGAAATTGAAAATCTAATTACAAATATTACAAAAGTTGAAGATATTAAAGATGTTTTATCCAATAGCGAAGATACAATTAGCGATTATGATCGATTGGCTACTCAGGCAAAAATAGGATATATTTTGAGTGGTTATTCAAATATAGAGGGTCTTGTTTCAATTGATATATTTGCCGAAAGTGGTCAACATTTCTATGTTGGTGATACTTTGGATATTGAAGAAATCAATCTCCAAGAGAAAAATAGAATAATCAATGTTTTGAAGACATCTTCAAAATCGATAGTTTGGCTTGGTGTTGAAGATAATGTAAATATGAAATCTAAAAGTAAACGCGTTATTATAGTTGCAAAAGCAATTAATGTCAACGATAGTGAGACCATGCAAAAAGTAAATGTAGGGTTTATTTTGGTGAGTTATGATGTAGATGTGTTTTATAATAATTTTAAAGATGAAAATCAGAATACTATTTTTGTTGTTCTTGATCGAGAGAATAGAATTGTATATCATCCCGATATATCAATGGTTGGAGAAACCATTAATTTAGATTTATACAATCAATTTGAAGATGATGCTGGCACTCTAGTCACTACAGTTGATAATATTGATATGAGCGTAAGTTATCAAAAGCTAAAAAATAGATCCTGGCTTATTGTCTCATATACCACAATAAGTAGCATTGAAAGCAAATTGTTTGAGATTCAAAGTCATGTTGGCTATGTTATATTATTTAGTATTGGATTTATATTGTTTTTTGCATTTTTCTTATCGCGAACTTTTGTTCAACCCATAAAAAATATAACCTATTCTTTTCAAAAAATAAATTCTCGTACATTTGAATTTAATACACGATTAAAAGTTTCAACTTCTGATGAAATTGGTGAATTGTCTAAATGGTTTAATCGCTTTGCTGAAGTCTACGAAGAAAAAGAGATAGCCAAGAGAGAACTTATTAAATCAAAAGAGGCTGCAGAATCAGCAAACATTGCTAAAAGTCGTTTTTTAGCAAATATGTCACACGAAATACGAACACCTATAAATGGAATAAAAGGCTTTCTAGAGCTGCTAGAACTTTCAGATCCAACAAAGTCTCAAAGAGAATTGATACAAGATGGAAAAACTGTGACAGATATACTGATCTATCTAATTAATGATATATTAGATTTTTCTAAAATTGAAGCAGGAAAGTTGGAAATGGAGAGTATTGAATTTAATCTAAGACGAGCAATTGAAGATTCTGTTTCCTTGTTGTTAGCTAAAGCTTCAGAAAAAAACATTAGACTTTTTTCACTGATTGATAAAAATGTGCCTGAATATGTTGTAGGTGATCCTTCAAGATTAAAACAAATTTTGATGAATTTAATAAGCAATGCTGTTAAATTTACTAAAAAAGGTGAAGTATTTGTCAAAGTTACTTGGATAGGAGATATGCAAAATAAACAACATATACTTTTTGAGATTAAAGATACAGGCATTGGTATTAAAGAAAACGAAGTAGGAAAACTTTTCCAATCTTTTAATCAAGCAGACTCTTCAACAACACGAAAATATGGCGGAACAGGACTTGGACTAGCTATATCAAAAGAGTTGATAAATATGATGAATGGAGAAATTGTTATTGAAAGCGTCTATGGCCAAGGATCAACCTTTAAGTTTGATATCATATTTGATAAGGAAAGTACTTTAAATAGAACAAGAGAAATAGATGCCACAATGTTTAATAATGAAACAAATAATAAATTGATGAACTTTGAAAAAATGGATGATATAAATATTCTATTGGTTGAAGATAATGCTATGAATCGTAAAATTGTTGTTGCAATCTTTAAAAAATATGGTTTAACTTGTGATATTGCAGTAAATGGATTAGAGGCGATAGATGCTATAAAAATTACTGACTATGATATTATTTTTATGGACTGCCAGATGCCTGTGATGGACGGCTATGAAAGCACTGCACGTATTAGAGCGATTGAAGGTGATAATAAGCATACAACAATCGTCGCAATGACAGCAAATGCAATGGAAGGCGATCGAATTAAGTGTATTGAAGCCGGAATGGATGACTATATAAAAAAACCATTAGATTTTGATAAAGTACGCGCTTTGATTGTTAAATCTAAAAAGGTCGAAGAAACTAAAGATAATGATAAATAACAGCGAATTTCATAAAAGCAAAATACTTAGAAAAATTTAACTTTGATGTTCTAGAACAATACGAATCATTTGACGATAATAAATATACTTTTTCCTACCTTGGAGAATATATGAATGAGAATCAGGTCTTCATCATGGATGTTAGAGATGAAGATCAAAATAAATCACTACAATTTTATATGATTTATGAAGATCTTAAGTGGATTATAATTGATCTAAAAGGTTAACAAAAAATTTGAAGACTAAACTCATATAATTACAAATGAGTTTAGTCTTCTTAAGTTTTATCTAAATTATATTTAGTTATTATTCAATATCTATCTTAAATAAGCA
>JBARWW010000329.1:0-11869 GCA_049647005.1 Acidaminobacteraceae bacterium
ATGTAAACCCTATACTTGAGGAGCATGGTTTTGCTTTAATTAAACATGGTTTATCACTTTATGATCTGCTTAAAAGGCCAGAGATTAATTATGAACTACTATCAAGTATTGATACAGAAAAACCAGATTTTCATATAGATGTATTTAAGCAGTGCGAAGTTCAGATAAAGTATGATGGCTATATAACGAAACAGTTAAAACAAATAGAAAAGTTTAAAGCACTTGAAAAAAAGTATATAAAGCCAAATATACCGTATTCAGATATTGAAGGACTTAGGCTAGAGGCAAGACAAAAGCTTGCAGAAATAAAGCCATCATCAATTGGACAGGCATCGAGAATTTCAGGAGTTTCACCTGCGGATATATCAGTTCTACTTGTTTATTTAGAGCAACAAAGACGAGGTGCAAAATAGATGAATTATAATGATATAATGGTTGAAGGGTTTAAAGAACTTGAAATTGAACTCAGTAAAGATAAGGCAAATAAATTTGAAATATATAAGAAACTTATTCAAGAGTGGAATGAGAAGATAAACTTAACTGCAATAACTGAAGATAATGAAATGGCAATAAAACATTTTATAGATTCAGCGTCTTGTTTTAAGAGCGAAAAACTTAGTGGAGAAATATCTATGATAGATGTTGGAACTGGAGCTGGTTTTCCAGGTATACCACTTAAAATACTCAATGAAAATATTAAGTTAACTTTGCTAGATTCACTTAATAAAAGAATTAATTTTTTACAAAATGTTGCAGCAAGCCTTGAACTTGATGATATAGAATTTTGTCATGGTAGAGCAGAAGATTTTGGACAAGATCCAAATTATAGAGAATGTTTTGATGTTTGTGTATCAAGAGCTGTTGCAAATCTTGCTGTTTTAACAGAGTATTGCCTTCCATTTATAAAAATTGGAGGATATTTTATAGCTCAAAAGGGACCTAAAAAAAATGAAGAGTTGCAAGAAGCAGCTAAAGCAATAGAAGTTTTAGGTGGGGAAATCGAATCGGTTTTAGAAGTGAAAATACCATTTAGTGATATTACACATTCAATTGTACTAATTAGAAAAGTAAGTGAAACTCCAAAGCAATATCCTAGAAAAGCGGGAAAACCAACTAAAAAACCGATTAGATAGTAGGAGGATACAATGGAAAATTCTAAAATTAATGATGTTATTAATATTCCAATAGAAAGAATTGTAAGGAATCCATCTCAACCAAGGAAAATATTTAATATTGATAGTTTGAATGAATTAGCTGATTCTATTAAGTCATATGGTGTTATTCAACCAATTAGTGTCCGTGAGCTTGAAAATGGATATGAAATTATAATGGGTGAAAGACGTTTCCGTGCTTCGCAGATTTTAAAAGCCACTCATATACCGGCTATTATAGTTGATATTAGTGATGGTGATTCGGCAGTAGTTGCTCTAGTTGAAAATTTACAAAGAGAAAATTTGAATTTTTTAGAAGAAGCTTCAGCACTTAGTAAACTTATAGAAGAACATAATTTAACGCAAAAAGAAATTGCTGATAAAATTGGAAAAAAACAATCAACAATATCAAATAAGCTTAGAATTTTAAATTTATCCGACAGTGTAAAAGAAAAAATTCTTCTTAATAATCTTACAGAGAGACATGCAAGAGCACTGCTAAAAGTAGATGAAAAGGACAGAATTAAGATCCTTAATAGAGTTGTTAAAAATGGACTGAATGTTAAAAAGACAGAAGAATTAATTGCGAGTCTCAATAAAAATATAAAGCGTAAATCACAGAATAGAAAGAATTATATTAATTATAAAATATATGTCAATACAATAAAACAAGCTTATAAGACTATACTTGATACAGGTTTTGATGCTGAGTATAAAGAAGTTGATAAAGGTGAGTATATAGAGTTGATAGTAAAAATTCCAAAAAATGATGCTAAATAGGAATAATTTTACTTTTAGTATCTTATATAGATATGGTATTTAAACTAAAAAACTTAACTATCTTTGCATATTAAGATGATATATTGAAGTCGAAAGTGTATGTTTCACGTGAAACATGCACTTTTTATAGTTTTTGACAAAAAAAATTTCAAAATAATATATAAAACTTCTAATTAAACTCCAATACAATTGAAAAAAATTGTATAATTAAGATAATATGAAAAACGAAATTAAAAGCTTTATATGTGAGATAAATATATTTGTTAAATTATACTTTAAAATGAATGGAGTTGAGTAGATGGGTAAGGCAGTTGCGATATTTAATCAAAAGGGCGGAGTCGGAAAGACAACAACAAATGTTAATCTGAGCGCGTCTTTAGCTAAAATTGGGAAGAAAATTTTAGTTATTGATAATGATCCACAAGGAAATAGTACAAGTGGACTTGGAGTAGATAAAAATGAAATAGAGTTCGGATTATATGACGCTCTAATTGGAGATGCGAGTCCGAAAGATTGTATTGTGCATACTCAATTTAAAAAACTTCATATTATGCCATCAAATATAGATCTTGCTGGTGCAGAGATAGAAATGATTGATATAGAAAATAGAGAATATAGATTAAAGAAAATAATCGATGATGTTAGAGATGATTATGATTTCATATTTGTTGATTGTCCTCCGTCACTTGGTATGCTGACAATTAATTCTTTAGTTGCGGTGGATAGTGTAATTATACCTATTCAATGTGAGTATTATGCACTTGAGGGTGTAAGTTCTCTTATGAATACATTTGATCTTATAAAGAAATCTCTTAATCCAAATCTTGTAATAGAAGGAATACTTATAAGTATGTTTGATAGTAGAACAAACTTATCAATTCAAGTTGCTGAAGAAGTAAAATCATTTTTTAAAGAAAAAGTATATAATACTATTATACCTAAAAATGTTAGGCTTGCTGAGGCACCAAGTTATGGTCTTCCAATTATAGAATATGACCCAAAATCAAAGGGTTCTGTAGCATATAAATTATTAGCTAAAGAATTTTCTAAGAAGAATAGGGGTGTAAAATAATGACTAAGGCAAAAAGAGGTCTTGGAAAAGGACTAGGTGCACTAATCCCAGATGAAATAAGAAACTCTGTTTCTCCAAATATGCATATTGAAGAGATTAAGCTAAGTGCTATAAGACCTAATAAGGATCAGCCAAGAAAAACATTCGATAGTGATAAAATTGATGCACTTGCTATATCTATTAAAGAGCATGGAGTTGTTCAGCCTATAGTAGTTAGAAATTTAGACAATCACTATCAAATTGTCGCAGGTGAAAGAAGATGGCAAGCAGCAAAGACAATTGGACTTGATACTATACCATGTGTTATTAAGGAATATGATGATTCAACGGTTGCAGAGATAGCTTTAGTTGAGAACCTTCAAAGAGAAGATTTAAATGATATAGAAGAAGCACTTGCATACAGCATGCTTATAGAAAAATATAGTTTTACTCAGGAAAAATTATCAGTAGCAGTAGGAAAAAGTCGTTCAAATATTGCAAATACAATTAGACTTTTAAAATTAGATAAGAAGATACAAAAAACAATTACTGATGGTGAAATTACTGGTGGACATGCTAGAGCTTTGTTAAGACTTTCGTCAGTTAAGTCACAATTTGATGTTATAAGCAAAATAAAATTAGAGCAACTAAGTGTTCGTGAAGTTGAAAAAATGGTTAAAAATATGATTGAACCTAAGGAAAAAATAGGTAGAAAGATAAGTATCAATACGGCTTATATGGAGGTTGAAGAAAAGCTTAAAGATCATTTTGGAACTAAAGTTATAATTTCTGATGGAAAGAAAAAAGGTAAAATCGAAATTGAATTTTATAGTGATGATGAATTGGATCGTATAATTGAAATGTTAAATATATAGTTTCACGTGAAACAAAAGAAGAAGCATTAGCATCTTCTTTTGTTTTTTTTATTAATAGGCTTAAGTAAAGACTATTATAGTATATAATATAAAGTAATAATGTATGTAGATGATTGACTCTAAGATAAAAAAAGAATATAGACGTATATATATGGGGGTGCAGATTTGCGTAAAGTTCTTATTATTATAAACCCTGCTGCTGGAAAAGGTCAAAGTAAAAATTATATTGCTACTATTAAAGCGAGATTTGAAAGTGCAAATATAGACTATCAAATAAAGATTTCAAATAGAGTTGGTAATGTAACTGAATTAGCTAAGAATGGAGTTAAAGATGGATTTAATGAAATTGTAGCAGTTGGTGGAGATGGAACTGTTATAGAAGTTCTGAATGGAATAGTAGGAACTGATACAAAACTTGGAATAATACCGGCTGGCACGGGTAATGATTTTGTGCGTTCAATTGGAATTGAACGTGATTTTATAGTTGCTTTAAATGTAGTAATTGATGGTAAATACAATCTGATTGATGTAGGAGAAGTAAATAATAGATATTTTTTAAATGTAGTTTCATTTGGAATTGACAGTGAAGTTGTTAAAATAATGGAGAAAATAAAAACTGTAGTAACGGGATCGGCTGCATATTATGTAGCATCTATAAAGGCAATTTCTACATATAAAGCTGTAAAAATGAGTATAACTATAGATGGAAAAGAATATAATAGAAGAGCATATCTTGTTGCTATTGGTAATGGAAAATATTTTGGTGGTGGTATGAAAATAACACCGGATGCAAAGGTAAATAGTGGTGATTTTGAAATTTGTATTATAAATCATATTTCAAGGATTGGACTTATGAGATTGTTGGCAAAAGCAAATACAGGAAATCATGTTTCAGAAAAAGGAGTTGAAATTTTTAAAGGAAAGGAAATAACGATAAGAGCTATTACAGATCATCTTAGTGTAAATGCAGATGGAAATCTAATAGGTCCTGCTCCTGCAAAAATTTCTATATTTAAGAATAAATTAAAAGTTGTTTCACCATGTATTGTTAGTGAAACAAATGAAAAATAGCCGAAAAGCAAGCTTTTAAAAAGCTTTTTAACGAAAGAATAGGCATGGGACCTAACTATGAGTCGGAAAAACAACAAGGTGGCTTACAAGGCAAACAAATAAGAATTAGCGATAAGGAGTCGTTTCATGGAGAAAATTGACTATATGTTTATAGGTGTACATCCAGATGACATAGAGATTGGATGTGGAGGCACAGTAAAAAAATTATCTAAAAAATACAATGTTATGATGGTAGATTTAACTGAAGGTGAAATGGGAAGTAATGGAAATAGAAAAATAAGACTAGATGAATCAAAAAAAGCAGCTGAAATTTTAGATGCAATTTATAGAATAAATTTAGGATTAGCAGATACAAATTTAAAAGATGATGATCATACAATTTTTATGATAGCAGATATAATTAGAAAATATAGACCTGAAAATATAGTTTATCCATATGAAAAAGATTATCATCCTGATCACGAATATGGTTCAAAACTCATTAGAAAAGTTATTTTCAAATCAGGTCTTATAAAATATAAGACTGATTATGAAAAATATAGACCAATTCGGTCTTATTGTTACTACATAAACGATATAGAAAAGCCTACATTCTTTGTAGATATTTCGGATGAGTATGAATTTAAAATTAAAGCTTTAAAATCACATGAATCGCAATTTTTAACAAAAAATTGTTCAAATAAAACCTATTTGAACTCTGGATTTATCGATAAAATTATGGCAAGAGATAGATATTTTGGAAGCAGCCTAGGATGTGAATATGCAGAACCACTATACTATGATAAGGAAATTCTCGTAGATAGTTTAGATTTTATGAAATAAAGTGAGGTGTGTAATGGATGATGGATTTCGGAAAAATATCAAAAGCAAGAACACTTTTTAAAGAAAGTGGTGCAATTAGACGCGAATATATTAGAGATGAAATCGTCTATTCATGGGTTCGAAGTAGATTATATAGTAGGAAAAAAGTTGAATTTGCAGAAGAAAAAACACATATTTTTGTAAATGATATTGAATATACTGCTGATGAAATAATAGAATTTATAAATGATAAAATGAAAATTGATGAAGAAAACTATAGTATATTTATAGTTGGAGTAGATGGACGAATAAAAAATCAAAACTATAAAAATACAAAATTTGGCATAAAAACACCAAATTCATATAGAGAAGAACATATAGGTACTAATGGAATTGGTATTGCTTTTAGTTTGAAAAAAAGTGTAATTGTTTATGGAAGTGAACATTATAGTAGCGAATTTGATGAGTATATAAGTGCTTCGATATTGGATATACCTTTTAGAATTGAAAAAGGTGTACTTGGTTTAATAGCAAAAAAAGCTGAATTTGATGATAAATTTATTGATGAAATTATAAATTTAGACTATAGTTTGTTAAAAAAAAAGACTCGAGAAATTAATTTGATTAGCAATAGTTTTAAGGAAAATGGCAAGTTGGAAAAGCAAGATATTAGCAAAAAAATAGAAAATATTGCCCAGGAAAAAAGTATGGATTTAAATTTGGAAGTAGATGATACCGACTATTTCAAAGCTGAAATCCCATACTGTTTAATTGGTAGGTCAAAAGAAAAAGTAAAACTTAAAACATTGGTAATGACAAAAGCTGTAACATCTTCACTTATAAATATATATGGGACAAAAGGTATCGAAGGTGAATATCTCGCGCGCTTCATACATGAAAATTCAACTAGAAGTAATCATAGATTTGTTAGAATTAATCCCAGGATTGACATAAGTTATGTAATTGATAGAGAAATAGATGCGTTTCAAAGTGGAACGTTATACATTGAATACATTGATGAACTAAATAAGAAAACAATGATTAAATTACAGCGTAAAATAAACTGTAAACTGGTTTACAACAACTCTGAAAGTTGTTCGAATGAAATCGATTCAGCGTTTTTCATATCAAATGATATAAGTAGTGAAAGTAAAAAGAAAAACAATATACTTTTAACTAGTTTAAAGCTTGAAATCAATTCTATAAAAGAGTGTGAAGATGATTTACAGTATCTAATTTCTAAATTGATAAAAGAAAAGCTTAAGGGCGCAAAAGGTATAAAAAATCTCGAAATTTTTAGTCCCATATATATACATGCTAAAAGTAAAGAAGTATTAAAAGAAATGCTCAAGACCTCACTATTATCATATAGTACAGTAGACGAAACTCTAGATAATATAATGACAGTAACTTCAAAGTCAATTGAAGTTAATCAGTTAAAAGTAGATTTAATAGAAAGAGATGATCAAATAGAATTTAAAAAATTAAAAGAGATAGAGTTAGATTATATAAAAAAAGTTATGAATTATACTGAAGATAATATAGCAAAATCTTCAGAAATACTTGGAATTGGTCGTACAACTATATATAGAAAGTTAAAAAGCCAATAATTATATAAAAATTGACTATAGTGTGATATAAATCAAATTTAAAGTGTTTCAAAATGAAAAAGTTCTATATTGAAACACAAAATTATTGTTCCAAAATGAGAAAGTTTCAAAATAGGACAATAAACTACAAATAATCAAAGTTTCATTTTGAAACAAAGTGTTGTGGTATAATAAGTTAATTGTTTAACTAAAATGAATATTTACTTTTATAAAATCAGTATTTAAATAAGATTAGTTAATGATTGTATAAAGATGTCATAAAAAGTGTAGATTAAGTAAAAAAAATTAGAGGATTAGTTTTTTTATTGTAGAATTATAATTAGGTAGGATAGATTAACAGTTAATTAACTGTAATGTTAATTGGAGTGCGTATATGTATAAATTGAGCGATGTTGCGAAAAAACTTAATGTTGAAAAAGTATTACTATTTGAGATGCTACTCACAAAGGGTGAATACTTAGAAGGTAATGTGCTTAAAAAACATGGTGTTACATATTTGAATGATGATGGCATAGAAATTATCGGCAAAATTATTCGTGGTGAAGAAATAGAACTCTCACTAAAAGATATTGATCTAGATGATGAATTAAGTTTAAAGAATAAGATAGACGAAATTGAAAGCAATATAGAAGTGAATGAAAAAGCAATAATAACTTCAAATAATTTTGGTGATAAAAATTCGGGTTTAAAAACAAATAATTCATTAGATCTCGAGGAAAAAAATATAGATAATGTTCATATAGCTAGTAGTTATGAAAATAAGAAAAATAGTGAAGTTAAAAGTCTCGAAATACTTACTGGAAAAAGTAAGTTTTCTAAATTTGAAAAAGAGCAAAAGCGAAGTCGAATTTCAAAGCTTAGAAATGAATTTGTTACATTGGATTCTGAAATTAGAAAAAAGCAAGAAGCAATCAAGAGTTATGATAAAATTTTAGAAGAAGATATAAAATGGGTATGTATATTGGAGGATAAACTTTCTGCAAAATTAAAAGAAAAACTTTCTGATGATGACAAAGATATTCACAAGAAAAAAATAATTGAAAAGATGTTTTTTAAAAAGTAAAAATATGACCATGTAAATGTGATTGGTGATTTTAAAAAAAATTACATTTTAAACGAAAGGATATGTTTTTATAGATGTATAAAGTTATTGAAGTATCAAAAATACTTGGAGTTAGTAAAGTTACGATTTATAAGAAAATCGAAATTTTTAAAAAAGATTTAAAACCGCATATGCACAAAAAGAAAAATATAACTTATATAGATGATGCTGGTGTAGATATTATTAAAACCTCGCTTATAGATAATAATGTAATTGTTGATATAAGTGTTAATAATGAAGAAATCTCAAAACTTAAATATTTATTAAGTGAAAGAAATAAAACTATAAATTTTCAGCTAAATAGTATAATCGAAAGTGATAATTCAACTAATAGTGATTTAGACATTATGATTGGTTTTTTAGAAAATCAACTCAGACTTAAAAAATCAGAAATAGAATCATTAGATAAATCGCTTTTGACATTTAAAAGGGTTAATAGATTAAATAAAGATAGAATAAATTATCTTGAGGAAATATTGAATACAATATAACTTATTGTTAAAAAACACCTTGTTATAGATAAATTATAAAGAATTTAAATGATATATTGATATCATTAAAATATATGCAAGAAGTTAAAGTTCTCGCTAAGTTTGAAAGTAATAAATTATACATATATTTTGGGAGGTACGTTATAGTGGCAAAAAAATCTTTGTTGGAGAAATTAGGTTTAGTTGAGCCTGTTGAGAGTGATGGTTTAGATTCGCCTGTTGAAGTTACAAATTATGAGCAAGCATCAGAAGAAGTAGGAAGTACTTTTGAACTACACGATGAACTATCAGAAGATGCAGTTGATGAAAAATCAAATCAAAATGAATTGAATCAAAGTGAAATATTCGAGAAATTAAAAGAGTTATCTAAAGTTGAACCAGAAAATGTAGTTGTAGAAGAAAATGATAATAATCAAATAGAAGATAAATTAAATGTTCTAATTGGCGCTTATGAAAAAAACAAACTTTTATCTATAGATGAAATTTATAGAAGCGCTAGATTATCATCTGATATGAAAAAGACAATTTTCATTGTAGATGTATTTTTAAAAGCTTTGCCAGAAAATCTTCCAGTAGATATTAAAAGAGAATCTGTTTCAAACATACTTAATGTATCATCTATAAAGATAGAAGATTTGCTTACGGATGCTTACCAAAGAATGGATGCTTTAAATACTGTTTTAGAGAATACAGTTCAGACAACTGATGATATTGTAGAGAGAAATGATGCTTCGATTAGAGAATTAGAAAGTAGAATTGAAGATATAAAAAGAGTTGTAGAACAAAGAAGAAAATTCCAAGAAGATCAAAATACAACAATTGAGTACGAAGTTCAAAAAATAATAAATGTTGTTGAATTTATAAAACCTAAAAAATAATTGAGGATGTGATATGATTGAAAAATTATAGATTAACTCAAAAAGGCAAAATTGTTTTTACAGGTTTATTTATCGCTCTAATCGTTGCTTTGGTTTTAATGGTTTCACAATTTAATAAGAATATTGATTCAGTAAGTAAAGAACGTATGATTAATACCGGTGAAATTGAAAAAACTGAAGACGTGATTGAAGACAGTACGATGGATAATGATGATATAATGGTAGAAACATCAACAGATCCTTCAATTGAGGTTGAAACAGTAACAGAGAAGTCGGAAGTTGAAAATAAGGTAGACGAAAATGATTTAGAAATTTTATATACTTTATACTATGCTCCTGATGGATATAATATTAGTGAAAAAGATATAGTAATTTTAGATACTTACTATGAGCTTGCAATTAAAAACAATAGTGGTATCATTATAGAGGGTAATTATCATCTAGGTAAAAATTATGTTGAAAAAATGTTTGAACATTTATCTTATGAAAGAGCTGTAAATGTCAAAGAATACCTAGTTAAAAAAGGTATTGATGAAAATAGAATTACTATTATAGATAATAAAAACTCAAAACCATTAAATAAAGATAGAAGCAACTTTGAAGTAGGGCTTAACCGTAGAGTTGATATTTATTTTGAGGACTTTTATAAATAGCTTAATTAGCACTAAATAAAGCACCCTAAATTTTTTAGGGTGTTACCTAATGCATTCGTAGCTCAGCTGGATAGAGCAACCGCCTCCTAAGCGGTAGGTCGAAGGTTCAAATCCTTTCGAGTGCGCCAATTGTGAGGTTATATGACATTTAAAAACGAGAATGATAGATATGAGTATTTTATGAGAGAAGCCTACAAGGAAGCACTTAAAGCTTATATTGAAGGTGAAGTTCCAATTGGTTCTGTTGTTGTAAAAGATAACTTAGTAATTGGACGTGGTTATAATCAGAGAGAATTTTCTGATGATCCAACTGATCATGCAGAAATAAAAGCTATAAAAAAAGCAACTTCAACAATAGGTGATTGGAGATTGACAGGTTGTGAGTTATATGTTACTATTGAGCCCTGCATGATGTGTTGTGGAGCCATTTACCAGAGTAGAATTGAGAAACTTATCTATGGATCGATGGATCATAAAATGGGTATGGTCGATTCTGGTGGGAAATTACTTCAGATAGATAACCTTAACCATAAAGTTGAAGTTATATCAGGTATATTACATGAAAAATGTAAGCAGTTGATGAAAAATTTTTTTCTTGAAATTAGACGTAAGAAAAAGTATAAAAAGGCTAGTAATGTGTAGTAATAGTGGTATACTCTACTATAGAGTTAAAAAGTGAATAAAGTTTGTCGTGCTAGATGGGGAATTAGCGGTGCCTTGTGACCTGCAATCCGCTACAGCAGGATCGAAAACTTATCTGAGGATTTTAATTGTTGGGCCTGACTTATAAAAGTGGTGTTGATAATTGGGTCTCGCGCAATAGAAACTTGTGAATTCTGTCAGATTCGGAAGAAAGCAGCAGTAAGCGATTATTTCTATGTGCCGCGAGGGTGCCTAGTTTGAGCTAACTATATATTTAACGCTAGTGGATAACTTTCGAAGGTAAGTGCACGACTTAAACTAAAATATACTAGGAATTAATCAATTTGATTAATTCCTTTTTACTATTATATGGATAAAATTTCATATGATGAAAATTATATGTATTCTATTTAAAATACTTGCTCCGTAAAGGCTAGATATAAATAATACGAAATGGGAAATACCTATAAAAAGCTAAAAAAAATGAAACCTAGCGGTGTATTTATAATATAATACAATCGTAGGGTTTCTTTTTTAGAAGTCAAAAATGTTTTACGTGAAACATTTTGAACTAGGTAGTCACATTAAGTAGAGGAGGGGCTAGAAATGAAAAGTAATAAGTTTAGAATTAATTTGTACAAATTCTTTTTAATAGCATCAATAGTCCCTATAATTTTACTTTTTATATTTTTAGTTATAGACAATAAAAACTATATAGATCAGAATATTGATAAAATAATAGAGTTGGAATTAAACAATCAAAT
>JBARWW010000330.1:0-5842 GCA_049647005.1 Acidaminobacteraceae bacterium
CCAATTTGTGGAACATAATCAATTTTTGACTGAATATAACTTGTTGCTTCTTGAATTTTTTCTAACATTTTTTCCATTAAATTTCCTCCTATAATATATCAATCATAAAACAACCTAAGCCCTTCACTTCTTAAATTATTTTACTATTAAAGACTTGAAACTATCTCCATGATCAGTAGCTTTAATTTCTAAAATATCAGAAATTGTAGCAGCAATATCTGCAAATGATGCACGAATACCGATATTAGCTCCAGCTTTTATACTCTTACCAAAAGCAAGCATTGGAACGTACTCACGAGTATGATCACTACCTTTATATGAAGGATCATTACCATGATCTGCTGTAAAGATAATAATATCATCATCGCGAAGAGCTTCTAAAAGTTCAGGAATTCTAGCATCTAAATCTTCAATTGCAGTTTTGTAACCTTCAACGTTACGTCTATGTCCAAATTTAGCATCAAAATCTACAAGATTACTAAATATAATACCTTTTGAATCCGTTTTAAGATAGTTAATAGTTTGGTCGACTCCATCCATGTTATCTTTTGTATGAATATCTTCAGTTATTCCTTCACCATCAAATATATCAACGATTTTACCAACAGCTTGAACGTCGTATCCAGCTTCTTTGGCATAGTCTAGAACAGTTTTGCCAAATGGCTTAAGTGAATAATCACGTCTATTAGAAGTCCTCTCAAAACTACCTGGCTGACCAATAAATGGTCTAGCAATAACTCGAGCAACCTGATCTTCACCTCTAAGAATTTCCCTAGCAATTTCGCACATTTTATACAGTTCATCTAGGCTTACAATTTCTTCGTGCGCAGCGATTTGGAAAACACTATCAGCCGATGTATAAACAATAACTTTACCTGTTTCCATATGTTCTTTACCAAGTTCTTCTAAAACTTCAGTTCCAGATGCAGGCTTATTGCAAAGAATTCCTCGACCAGATTGTTCTATAAATTTATCAATTACCCTGCTTGGAAATCCATCAGGATATGTTTGAAATGCTTCATGAATGTGTAGTCCCGAAAGTTCCCAGTGACCTGTAGTTGTGTCTTTTCCATTTGACACTTCACTTAGTTTACCAAAAGCACCGATTGGATTTGTTGTCCCTTCAATTACATCAAATCCCTCAATATTTCCAAGTCCTAAGTTTCTAAGGTTTGGTATCTTCATATCTGGAAATGCTTTGATAATATTACCAAAAGTATTTACTCCTACATCTCCAAATTTTTTTGAGTCTGGCATTTCGCCGATTCCTACACTATCCATAACAAAAATAGTAACTCTGTTAATCATAGTATCACTCTCCATATTATAAATTTTTTCTTGCATATATCACATAAATAAGAGCCGTTAGGCTCTTGGATGCGCTTTATCATATATTTCTTTAAGGCTATATTTACTCAACTCAAGATAAACTTGAGTACTTGAGATATCTGAGTGTCCAAGTAACTCTTTAACAACACTTAAATCAGCACCATTTTGAATAAGGTGAACTGCAAATGAATGCCTAAGTGTATGTGGAGTAATTGACTTCTCAATATTTGCAGCTTTAGTATGCGCTTTTAATAACTTCCAAAAGCCTTGTCTAGAAAGTCTCTGACCTGTATAATTTACAAACAATGGTCCTGCTAATTCATTCGTAAGTGATGACCTCATATCTTCTATATAATTACTTAGTGCGCTTTGAGCAATTTTTCCTATAGGAATTATCCGATCACTTGATTTACTGCTTTGACAACGAATAAAACCATACTCAAAATTGACATCACATACATTAAGTGAAATTAGTTCTGTAACTTTAATTCCAGAGGCATAAAGTATCTCAAGCATTGCATTATCACGCGAACCAATAGCTGTAGTTATATCTGGCTGCTTTAGTAGATTCTCAATTTCTTTGATACTAAGTATATCTGGCATCTTCTTTTCCGCTTTAGGAGAGTTAATGTTTAAAGTTGGATTACTAGAAATTAAGCCAGCATTATGTAGATATCCATAGTAGTTACGTAGTGTAGCTAAACTTCTAGATATAGTCGAAGCCGATTTATTATTATTTTTAAGATGCATATTGTACATCATAATATCAGTATCATTTACGCTCAAAGAGTCAACTATGTCTTTAGACTCAATATAAGAAAAATAATTTCGCAAATCTCTACTATATGAATCTATAGTATTTTTAGAAAGCTTTTTTGTATTACTTATATAATTAATAAATTTTTCTAAATGATTATTCATAGTTTCCCCTCTTAAATAATACCCCAAATAATATATCAAAATCACACTTTGTATATTATAGCTAATAGAACTATCTCTAACATATCTATTATAACTCGAATAATGCAAAAATCAAAGAGTAAAAAAAATAATAAAGTAAGTGAATTCAATATTGACACCACTTTTTGATCATATTTTAATCGAATTTATATGTAGATTTTATCTATATAATTATTGAACAAATATGTGAAGCATCTTACAAGTGTTGGAACTGCAATTAGAGACGGATGTCCTTAAAAAACACTTTTCCTTTAAATTTAATAATTTTAATTATTAGTCTTATTAACTTTTTCATAAAATTTATTTATCTTTTTTTGTCTATACATTTCATCATCAGCTTCTTTTATAAAACTTTTAATTGTAGTATGTATTTCTTTATTATACTCTGCAAATCCAATGCTAACACTTATACAGAATTTAAACTTATCACTATCATTCAATTTATTTATCTCTTTTTCAATCCTAATCCAACTTGCCTTTGCATCATCTAATGAACATGAGTCAAATACTATAAGAAATTCATCTCCACCAAGTCTACACATGACATCAAATCGCCGAAGTTTATACTTAATAGTAGAACTTACAACTTCAATTAACCTATCCCCTTCTTCATGTCCAAATCTATCATTCACTTTTTTTAGATTATTGATATCTATAAAACAAATAGTAAGTGGATTATTATCTTTTTTAGATGTTAGTATCTTAGATTTAAGTATACTTAGTCCCTTTTCTCTAGATAAAACACCTGTAAGTGCATCATTATCAGCTATACCTTTTACTATAGTTAATCTAATATTATTTTTAATAAGTACATTGTATAGTTTTAAAAATGCAAGCAGTAAAGCCTCGATAATTACTAGTAAAACTATAATCGAAAGCTTTAGATCAAAGGAAGCTACAATGAGATGTTCTTTTAACCTACAGTATGCATAGAAATTGACAAAATAATTGATAAGTAAAATAATTGTGTTTGTTAATAGAAATGGAAACATATTAAAAGAAACTTTAGAAGATAAAGATGTGTAGTTGTGAATGCATTTCTTTATAATTAGAAGGTTCACATATACTACTATCATAATTAAAGGTATAAAAAAATTGCTTTGTATTGATCTAATATCAAGTAGTAGGATTGGTTTGCTATAAATAAGTATGGAAACAAAAGATGAAAAAACAGATGCTTTGATAAAAACGCCAAATATAATTAAAAAATGGAAAATCGACCTTGTGAACTTCACACCATATATAAGTGCTGACGTAATTGATGCTATTAAAAGTGGGATAATTGTATTTAGAATTGGACTAAAAGCAAAAATTTCAACTTTTAAAAAAAACAAAAAAATCAAAAAATTGCACAGCGCAGCAAGAAATGCATTTTTATGCATATCTTGCTTATCTAATAAAATTGTATAGGCAATAGAATACGAGCTAGCTTTTATAAATAAAAAACTAGCTTGTGATAGAATAGTTAACAAATGTACCCTCTCCCGTTAAACACCAACGCGTATCTTATCTGCTATAATAGCAATAAATTCACTATTAGTTAGCTTTCCTTTTTTACGAGTAAGTGTTTGACCAAAGATAGCTTCCACATACTCTGTGTTTCCACGTGAAAGAGAAATTTCGATAGCATTTCTAATTGCACGTTCAACTCTACTTGGTGTTGTATTAAATTTCTTTGCAATACCTGGATAAATCTCAATTGTAACTTTACTTAAAAAGCTTACATCATCATAAACCATTTGAATAGCGGTTCTTAGGTACTGATATCCCTTTACGTGAGGTGGAACACCAATTTTGTTTATTATCTCTGTAATCTGAATTTCAATATTTTGAGATTCAGATTGAATTTTCTTAGCAAATACTCCAGGTTCTGATGTAGTCATTGAACTACCAACTTCAATATCAGGCTTATAGTAGATCATTTGGCGCAATCTGTTTAAGAACACATTAAAGTCAAATGGTTTTATTATGTAATAATTTGCTCCTAAATCAATAGCACGTCTTGCAATATTATCTTGCCCTACAGCTGATAATACTATGATTTTAGGTTTTTTATCTAGTGATAATGTATTTATTTTTTCAAGAACACCTAGACCATCAAGATAAGGCATAATTATATCGAGTACTACTAAATCTGGTGACTTATCAACGATTTGCTCAACCGCCTTAATACCATTGTTAGCTATACCAATAACTTCTAAATCTTCTTGCTCGTTTATGTGGTCACTTAATAGTGTCGCAAAATTCGAATTATCATCAACCACTAATACTCTTGTTTTTTCTTGCATACCTAGATCCCCCTCTTTGATACTCTCACACGATTAATCATATCTTCAGCGTTCTCTAAACTATTTTTTGTAACAACTTCACCACTTAACATTCTACCGATTTCGAAAACTCTATCACGATTAACAAGTTCTCTAATGTATGAGTTTGTCGAGTTTGTATCAAAAACTTTTTCAATAAATAAGTGATTATCTGCATGAACAGCAATCTGTGGTAAGTGAGTAACTGCAATTACTTGAAAGTCTCTACTAATAGAACTGATTTTATCCCCTACCGTACTAGCAGTTCTACCACTTATACCTGAATCAATCTCATCAAATATAAGAGTTGGAATAAAATCTTGTTTACCAATTGCAAGTTTTATAGCAAGCATAAGCCTCGATAACTCACCACCTGAAACTACTTTGCCAATAGATCGCAGTGGATCTCCGATATTAGTAGATATAGAAAACTCTACCTTATCACTACCGTTTTCACCCATTTTACTATTTTTTTCTATATCAATTTTAAAGTTTGCTTTTGAAATATCTAATTCAATTAACTCTTTTATAATGATCTGCTCAAATACTGAAGCAACACTGCTTCGTACACTAGAAAGCTTATCAGCATGTTTAATATATAAGTGAGTTTTTTCATCAAGATCAGATGTTAATTTTTCCTTCTTTGAAGTTAAATTTATTACTTCTTCAAGTTCATTTTCGAGTTTAGATTTAAACTTGAAAATTTCAGAAATAGTTTTACCATATTTTTTCTTTAAAGTATTGATAGTATCAAGTCTTTTTTCTATATTGTACATCTCTTCTTCATCAAAAGTATAGTTATCTTCTACATCTCTAAACTGAGACGCAATATTCTCAAGTGAGTAAAAAATATTGGCAAATTCCTCAGAAAGTGTTTTTAAATTCTGATCAAGGGTGCTTATACTAAGGAAACTTTCATTTACAGTTTCAAGTTTAGAAAAAGCACCATCTTCTTCGAAAATTTCAAATCTAGCTTTTGTCATGATTTCAATAATATTTGAGAAATTTGATAAATACTTAAATCTTGATTCAAGCTCAAGGTCTTCACTAGATTTTAGGTCTTCATTTTCAATTTCATCTATTTGAAACTTTAGTAAATCAATTCTTCTCTCTATTTCTTCCTGTGAATAATTGATTTTTTCAAGTTCGCGCTTAACTGATTGAATATCATGAAATAAAGCTTTGACCATCTGCTGTTCTTTTAAAATATCATTTGATCCAAACGAATCTAGTAAATGAATATGATT
>JBARWW010000331.1:0-20421 GCA_049647005.1 Acidaminobacteraceae bacterium
AATTTAAACTTAGAAAAATGGATAAAAATCTAGATACAGCAGTTGAGTTTGGAGATGGTATAAGAATACTAAATCAAGATCCTTTTGAGATGATTATAACTTTTATACTATCAGCCAATAATAGAATTCCTATGATTATGAGAGCCGTTAATGGTTTAAGTGAAAAATATGGTGACTATATATGTGAAATAAATGGTAAAAAATTTTATGAATTTCCATCTTCTGATAAACTATCAAGTGCTGAAATTTCAGAGTTAAGATTATCTGGAGTAGGTTTTAGGGATAAGTATGTTAGCAAAACATCAAATATGATTAATGGCGACCAAGAGTTCATAGATAAATTAATTGCTATGGATTATATAAACGCCTTTAAAGAACTTCAAAAACTTTCTGGTGTGGGGCCAAAAGTTGCGGATTGTATAGCTTTATTTTCACTTCAGAAGTATCAGGCTTTTCCAGTAGATACATGGGTAAAAAAAGTAATGGAACACTTTTATATAAAAGAAGATAGTAGCTTTAAACTTATTAAAGAATATGCCGATAATAACTATGGTAATATTGCGGGTTTTGCTCAGCAGTATTTATTTTATTATGCTAGAGAGAATAAAATTGGATAATTAAAACAATATATTTGTATGTGGGGGTGCGATATGAGACTAGTTCCAATAGATAAAGTAAAAGAGGGATATATACTTGCTAAAACAATTTTTAGTGAAAATGGACACGTTCTAATTCGTGAAGGAAGTGTTCTAAATATAAGCAAGATTATAAAAATAGAGAATTTTGGATATCATTCAATATATATAAATGATGAATATAGTACAAACTATATTGAAGATATGATTGATCCATCAACGAGACTCCGTTCGGTAAAAAATATACGAAATTCTTTTGGAAAATTTGATGAATATATTAAAGAAAACTCGAAAGAAACTAGTGTTAATAAATGGCAACTTTCAAAACTTAGGACAAATTATGTTAATGAAATAAAAGAAACTGCTTCAACAATAATAGATGATTTATTGCTTAAGAGAAATCTTAGTATAAACATAACAGATATAAAGCAAATGCATGATTATATGTATCAACACAGTGTAAATGTTGCCGTTTTAGCAGTTCTTTTAGGTATTGAACTTGGCCTTAATGAAGACAAACTAGTTGATCTTGCAATTGCATCACTTTTACATGATATAGGACTTAAAAACACTAGTGATGAGATACTTCTAAAAAAAAGTGAACTTACAGAGGAAGAATTTAATGAAGTTAAAAAACACCCTCTCGATGGATATGAACACTTTAAAGACAATGTAGATATGAGTTCGCATATAAGAATGGCAGTACTTACACATCATGAATGGCTAGATGGAAGTGGATATCCAAATGGATCAAAAGGTGACAAAATACCACAACTTGGAAGGATCATAGCCGTATGTGATGTATATGATGCACTTACATCAGACAGACCATATAGGTCAGCTTATCCTCCTAATGAAGCGATAGAATATATGCTTGCTATGGCTATTAATCAGCTAGATACTGTTATTGTTAAAAAATTTGTAAACATGATTATACCTTATCCTGTTGGAACTCTAGTGAAACTTAGCAACAATGAAGTTGGCGTTGTTGAGAGTGTACCAGTAGAATTTCCACTAAGGCCAGTAATAAAAGTGGTAGTTCAAAGTGGTAGAGGGGTAGAATTATATAATAGAGACTTGATGAAGGAGAGAAATATATTAATTTCAGGAGTTGTACATGAGTATATGACTTAGTTAAAAGCTTAAATTATAGAAAGTGTGGTGAAGTTAAATGGATATATATATTGCAAGACAGCCAATATTTAATAGTAAATTAGAGGTTTTTGCATATGAGCTACTATATAGATCTGGGACTGAAAATTTTAGTAATATTTCTGATGGAGATAGTGCAACATCATCTGTAATAACAAATGGGCTTATGCTACTTGGTATAGATGAGCTAACTCAGGGTAAAAAATCTTTCATTAATTTTACGAAGAATTTGATACTAGATAAGATACCATTACTGTTTTCAAATGAGGTAGTAGTTGTTGAACTTCTAGAGGACATCATACCAGATGATGACTTTATTAAAGTGTGTAAAGAATTAAAAGAGAAAGGCTATACTCTTGCACTTGATGATTTTGTTCTTGATTATGATTATATAAAACTTATTGAGCTTGCTGATATTATTAAAGTTGACTTTATACTTACTTCAATAGAGGAAAGACGCGAAATTATAAGAAGATATAATCACCTAAATATAAAGTTTTTAGCAGAAAAAGTTGAAACACAGGAAGAATTTGAAGAAGCAAAAACTGCGGGTTATACATATTTTCAGGGATATTTTTTCTCAAAGCCAGTCATAATACCTGGCAAAGATATAAAGTCACATACTATAAATTACGTTAAAATACTTGAAGAACTTAATTTAAAAGACCCTCAGTACGATAAAATATCAAATATAATAGAGTATGATGTAGCATTAACTTATAAGCTAATGAGGCTTATAAATTCGCCTGCATTTTACACAAATAGCAAGATAACATCTGTAAATCATGCTCTAGTTTTACTTGGATTTAATGAAATAAAAAAGTGGATAACAATTATAATGATGCGTGATCTGGGTGCAAATAAACCTGATGAAATTGTAAAAGCAAGTTTACTAAGAGCAAAAATGGCTGAGCAAATTGCAACACCACTTGGAATGCGTAGTAGGAAAAATGAGATGTTCCTAGTAGGAGTATTTTCTATGATAGATACACTTATGAATAGAAGTCTGTTTGATATACTCAGTGAAATACCACTTGAAATAGAAATAGTACAAGCTATACTTGGATTTGACAATGACTTATCCAAAGGTTTTAGTATAGTACTTGCATATGAAAAGGGCGACTGGGACAAAGTCAATAAAATGTGCTTGGATAAGAAAATAGATTCAAAGAAAATAAGAAATGCATATATAAAATCGCTTGAGTGGGTCAATAATATATACCGTAGCTAATTGAGTAATCGATTAGCTATTTTTTTATGAAAAAAATAGTTGACTAAGATCCAAAACAGAGGTATTATTTAATTAAACATATGAATATATGAGCAACTATTCATACGAGTGCAAGGAAATTTAAATTACAAGGAGGAAATTTTATGAAAGAACTTATAAATTGTAATTGTAATGTGATTCATGAAGATAAAGTAAAAGAAGTTCAAGCAAGTATGGAAAAAGAAGAAGTTATAATGGATCTTGCAGACTTTTTCAAAGTTCTAGGTGATTCTACTAGGATGAAAATCATAAGTATACTATTTGAAAATGAACTGTGTGTATGTGATATTGCCTACATTCTTAAGATGACTCAATCAGCAATTAGTCATCAACTTAGAGTACTTAAGTCAGCAAGACTGGTTAAGTATAGAAAAGAAGGTAAAGTTGTATTCTATTCACTTGATGATGATCATGTAAAAGATATATTTGATCTTGGGATGATACATCTAAAGCATGAATAGCTTTGAGAGTTATACATATGTAGAAATTTATTAATAGGAATAACTAATTACAATATGTAAGATGCAAAATGGAATAAAAAACTACAGGCGAAGAGGTGTTTATTATGGAAGCAGTCCTTAAAAGGAAGTATGATTTAGATGGACTTAGTTGTGCAAGTTGCGCATCGAAGATAGAGGAAGCGCTAAGAGAAAAAGATTTTGTTAAGGAAGTATCTATTAATTTTGCAACTAGCAAATTAACAGTGATTTCTTCATTAGATAATAAGACAGATTATATAGACAAAGGTGTTGAATCTGTAGTTCATTTTTATGAGCCGGAGGTAGGCGTTTTTTATAATGATGGTAAGAGAGCAGAAAATAAGAAAGAAAATATAAAGCTAAAGGCAGCAGTATTATTAGCAGCTCTTGCTATGATGATAGTTGCCATAATAATCGGTGAGAAGACTTATATCTCGATTGCATTATTTGTAGTAGCATATATTTTAGTTGGTCACGATGTATTTATTCCAGCTATTAAGAACCTACGACGTGGCAATTTTTTTGATGAAAAATTCCTTATGACTATAGCTACATTTGCAGCATGGGGAATCGGCGAATACCCAGAGGCTGTAGCAGTTATGCTATTTTTTAAAGCGGGTGAGATATTTGAAGGTATCGCAGTTAATAAGTCGCGTGGAAACATAGAAGGGCTTATGGACATCAAAGCAGAGTTTACAAATAGAGTTAACGATTTTAGTGTAGAACAAGTTGACACTGAAATCGTAAAAGTTGGCGAGATTATACTTATAAAACCAGGTGAAAAAGTACCTCTAGATGGAATAGTTATAGAGGGTGAATCTCTTATCGATACGAAAGCTATAACTGGTGAGAGTGTACCTATTAAAGTAGTGGTAGGATCAACTATCCTTAGTGGATTTATTAATCAAAATAAAGCTATTAAAGTTAAAGTGGAAAAAATCTTCTCGGACTCAACAGTTGGAAGGATTCTTGAACTTATAGAATCCGCAAGTGAGAAAAAAGCACCAACAGAAAGATTTATTACAAAGTTTGCGCGTTACTATACTCCTGCGGTAGTTGGATTTGCAGCAGTTATTGCAATAATTCCTCCACTTCTTACAGGTGGAAGCTTTGAAGAGTGGATATATAGAGCAGCTATATTTTTAGTGGTATCGTGTCCATGTGCATTAGTTATATCAGTTCCTCTGGGATATTTTGCTGGTATTGGTAAAGCGTCAAATAGTGGTATACTTGTTAAAGGTGGATCTTATCTTGAGGCTATAAAAGATGTAAAAGAAGTACTTCTTGATAAAACTGGAACCCTTACAGAGGGTGTATTTAATGTTTCCAATATTAAGTCATATGAAATTAGCGATGAGGAATTAATTAAGTACGCAGCATATGCTGAATCTGCGTCAAATCATCCAATTGGGGCATCAATCCTTAAATTTTATGATAAAGAAATTAATCATGAATTAATGGGTGAGGTTGAAGAAATTTCAGGCCGTGGTATAAAAGCTGTAGTTGATGGTAAAATCATACTTGCAGGTAATAAGCGTCTGCTTAGCGAAGAGGGCGTTGAAGTTAATGACAATACATTTGATGGTACTTTAGTTTATATAGCGATAGATGGAAAGCATAGCGGTATTATAGCTATTGATGATAAAATCAAAGAGGGTGTAAAAGAAAAAATTGCACTTATGAAAAAACGCGGAGTAAGAAGTGTGTCTATGGTTACTGGCGATAGAGCAGAAGTTGCGATTAGAGTTGCAAAAGAGCTTGGTATAGACCATGTTTACTCAGAGTTACTTCCAGATGGAAAAGTCGAAACTATAGAAAAAGCAAGGCTTGCTCTTGGTAAAAATGAAAAACTTATATTTGTAGGCGATGGTATCAACGATGCACCTGCACTTGCGCTTGCAGATATTGGAATTGCAATGGGTGGACTAGGTGCAGATGTATCAATCGAAGCGGCTGATATGGTTATTATGAATGATGATATTGGAAAGATTTCTGATGTTATGAGTATATCTAAAGCAACTAATCGTATTGTGTGGCAAAATATTATATTTGCACTAGCAGTAAAGGGTGTAATTATAGTGTTTGGAGCACTTGGTATGGCTACTATGTGGGAGGCTGTATTTGGTGATGTAGGTGTAACTTTGATAGCTATAATTAACTCATCAAGAATCAATAAAATCAAAATATAATCTAAGTTGAATTTTATAAAAACAAAGTATAAGGCAAGTAAAAATAAATTGGTCCTAAGAGTAAAGTTATTGATTAAAAGTGGCATATAGAAACTTATTAGAACTCCGTTCAATTTTTATTGGATGGGGTTTTAAAGTATAATCCATCTAGTTTTATTTAATGCTTGCATTGTTTATATTAGTGGATGTTTTTTTATGTAAAAAAGCTTTTATCTTGACTAAATATACTTTTTGTTTTTTGATAAAATCAAATTTTGGAAAGTAATTTGGCACTTGAGTCTATAGAGTGCTAAAAAGTGTTGATTATTGTCAGAAAGTTTATTATTATAAGTGTATGTAGGGTTTAAGTGATGTTAAAAAAATGTTTTAATATCGTTAATACTAAGTTTACAAATATAGTTTATAGTGAGTATACGAGTTTAAAGATATAAGCAATAAATTTGAAGGAAGTTTTATATGACAGGGATAGATTTATATATAAATCTTACTAATATATTTTAATTGGAGGAATAACTTATGAATATCAGACCATTAGGTGAGAAAGTAGTAATTAAAAAGTTAGAAGCTCAGGAAAAAACTAAAAGTGGGATTCTTCTTCCAAATCAAGCGCAAGAAAAGCCACAAATTGCAGAAGTAATGGCAGTTGGACCGGGTGGAATGGTTGATGGAAAAGAGATTCTCATGCAAGTTAAAGTAGGAGATAAAGTAATATTTCCTAAGTTTGCTGGAACGGAAGTTAAATTAGATGGAACAGAATACACTATTATAGAAGAATCTAAACTACTGGGTATAATCGAAGAATAAAAATGAGTACTTTAAAAATAGTGCTTAAGTAAGAAAACTAATACGTTAATAGATGGAGGAATTAAAATGGCTAAAGATCTACTTTATGGAGAAGATGTAAGAAAGAAATTAGAAGAAGGTGTAAATAAATTAGCAAATACAGTTAAGGTTACACTTGGACCAAAGGGAAGAAATGTAATACTTGATAAAAAGTTTGGTTCACCACTTATTACTAACGATGGTGTTACAATTGCTAGAGAAATTGAACTTGAAGATAAATTTGAAAACATGGGCGCCCAGCTAGTTAAAGAAGTAGCTACTAAGACTAATGACGTAGCTGGAGATGGAACAACTACTGCAACGGTACTTGCACAGGCAATTATTCGTGAAGGACTTAAGAACGTTGCTGCTGGTGCAAATCCTATGATTCTTAAATTGGGTATTGAAAAAGCAGTTATTGCTTCTGTTGAAAAGATTAAGCAAATCAGTACTGTTATTGAAACTAAGCAAGAAATTGCAGATGTTGCATCTATATCAGCTTCAAGCAGAGTGATTGGTGATCTTATATCGGACGCTATGGAGAAAGTTGGAAAAGACGGTGTTATAACTATTGAAGAATCAAAAACTATGGGAACACAACTAGATGTAGTTGAAGGTATGCAGTTTGACCGTGGTTATCTTTCATCATATATGGTTACTGATACTGAGAAAATGGAAGCTTTTCAAGATAATCCTTATATCTTAATTACAGATAAAAAAATCAACAATATTCAAGAAATACTTCCGGTTCTAGAGCAAATAGTTCAAGCTGGTAGAAAACTTTTAATCATAGCTGAAGATGTTGAGGGTGAAGCTCTTGCAACACTTGTAGTTAACAAACTTAGAGGAACATTTGACTGCATCGCAGTTAAAGCCCCAGGTTTTGGCGATAGAAGAAAAGAAATGCTTAAAGATATAGCAATTCTTACTGGTGGTACTGTAATCTCTGAGGAACTTGGATATGATCTTAAGAGCGTAAGTATGGAGATGCTTGGACAGGCTAAATCGATTAAAATTGATAAAGATAATACTACAATTATTGATGGTGAAGGCCATAAAGATGCTATTGAAAGTAGAATAATGCAAATTAGAAAGCAAATCGAAGATTCTACTTCTGAATTTGATCAAGAAAAGTTGCAAGAAAGACTTGCTAAGTTATCTGGTGGAGTTGCAGTGATACAAGTTGGTGCTGCTACAGAAGTTGAGATGAAAGAAAAGAAACTTAGAATCGAAGATGCACTTAACGCAACAAGAGCTGCTGTTGAAGAAGGTATAGTTCCTGGTGGTGGAAGTGCACTACTTAGCGCTATATCTGTAGTTACTGAGCTTATTGAAACTCTTGAGGGAGATGAGAAGACAGGTGCTATGATTATAAGACGTGCGCTTGAAGAACCAATTCGCCAAATAGCATTTAACGCAGGTGTTGAAGGATCAGTCGTAGTAGAGAGAATTAAGCATTCAGAGATTGGTATTGGATACAATGCTTTAACTGATAAGTATGTTAATATGATTGAAGCTGGCATAGTTGATCCCACTAAAGTTACAAGATCAGCACTTCAAAACGCTGCATCTATCTCGGCTATGTTCTTAACTACAGAAGCTGCAGTTGCTGATAGTAAAGATGATAACGATGACATGGCATCAATGGGTGGAATGGGCGGAATGCCTGGCATGATGTAGTCAAAAATTAATACTTTGACTATTAAAACTGTATATGATATATTCTATTTGTAATTTAATATCACACTAGGGGTGCCGATGGCTGAGAGATACGAGAAGTATAAACCCTTTGAACCTGATCCAGTTAAATCTGGCGTAGGAAAGTGCAAATCATTAACAACAAATGTTAAGGACCATAAGCACTTTTGCTTATGGTCCTTTTTTATGTAAAAAACTAAAATTTATCCTATTTTACTAGAAAAAATTTGAGTTTTGATACAATATTTTGGATTATATGGTTGCTTCCTAGGCCCTAGACCAGCTTTAGTTAATTAAAGCTAGACGGAGGTGTCTTATGAAAAATAAGTACAGCACAAAAATGATAGTAGAGGCAGGAATTATGATAGCACTAGCAACTGCACTAAGCTATGTAAAATTATTTCAAATGCCAAATGGTGGTTCAGTAACTGCTGGAAGTACGGTTCCGCTGATTATATTTGCAATTAGATGGGGAACTGCTCCTGGTTTTCTTACAGCTCTTGTATTTGGAGTATTGCAGTTCTTACTTGGACCAAAGTGGTCATTCCACCCAGTTTCGATACTCTTTGATTATGTTTTTGCATATGGTGTTGTTGGACTTTCGGGGATGTTTGGAAAAGACTATATTAAGTCAATTATAGGTATCGTATTTGCAGGTATACTACGAATTGCTAGTCAAGTTATATCAGGAGTTGTAGTATTTGCTTCCTTCGCACCAGAGGGACAAAATGTATTTGCGTATTCTTTAATTTATAACGCAACACATTTAATCCCAGAATTAATAGTTGCAGGGCTTCTTTACTCAATGTTATACAAGCCACTTACTCGTGCGAAAATCGTTGAGAAAGTAGCATAATGTATAGTTAAAATAAATAAAAGTTGCTTATACCACATAAGGGTGTAAACAACTTTTTTTATCGGTCAAATTACTTAATTTTAGATGGATTTAGGGTAATGACAACAATTTCTGGTGGGTTGTTAATTCTAAGTGGAAAAGCACTGTTTCCAAGTCCGCGACTAACTATAATAGTAGAGTCGTCTTTTACGGCAAATCCTGCGTCGTACTCAGGGAAAAAACCTTGATCAGGTGCCAATATACCCCCGATAAAAGGAAGTCTAATTTGACCACCGTGTGCGTGCCCGGAGAATATAAGGTCATAGCCAATTTCTGCGTATATTTCAAAGTGTTCTGGCCTGTGTGAAAGAAGAATATTGAAATTATCACTTTTTAAGTTTGATAGAGTGTGATTGTACTCTAGATAATTTCTAAAACTAACATAATCATTGACACCAGAGATAGTAATTACAGAAGTCGATTTAATTAGTTCTACACTTTGATTTGCAAGTGTAATTACACCCATTTCTTTAAACTTTCCTCTATAATACTTAGCATTTCCACTTCTTTCTTCATGGTTTCCACTTACGTAGTAGACTGGGTACTTATCAACTATATTACTTATAAGATCAGTTGCAATATCCTCGTTTGGTGTTCTAGAATCTACGGTGTCTCCTGTTATTACAATTATATCTGGATTTTCAGAATTTATGTAGTCGATTAATTTAGGATTATACAGCGACTTGTTAGAAGTATCTTTTGTTTTATATATAAATTCAGGAAAGTCGGTGTTATGAAAATCAGAAATCTGAAGAATCTTAAAATCGTTAAATTCACTAGGTATTTTTTCGTTATTTATATGGTAATATGTAGTAGTCAATCGTTTGTTATCGAATATAGAAATACTTGCAAGAATTAGAGTAGCTGCAAGAACAACTTTAAGTTTAGTTTTATTCATGTTAACCTCGCTTTAATGGTATATAGATTATATTTATAAGTTTTTTATATGTATAATAGTATATTTCAAATAGTATATTAAAACACTTAAAATTCTATAAAGAATAGATTAAGATTTAACATTTTGTTAATAAATTAAAAATTATTTTACTCAAAATTGTTGACAGCTTCAAAAATATCTGTTAAATTGATACAAATTAAATAAAACAGAAACACTCATATAATTTCGATAATATGGATCGTAAGTATCTACGAGGTGACCTTAAATCACTTCTCTATGAGTGGGTAGTATGTTGCGTATATTTTGGAACAATACTTGGGTGTTTTTTGCCTTAGCTATCTGTTGCCTTATGTTTTTTTGTATATAACGCCACAATTTTCCCGCTTATAGAAGTAAGGGAAGATTGTGGTTTTTTGTTTTTTGTATATAGTCACTATTACGAGAGATTTTGAAGGGAGATATAGACATGAGTAAGATTATAAAAGAAGGATTAACATACGATGATGTGTTATTAGTTCCTCAAAAGTCTGATGTACTACCAAATGTTGTGAACTTATCAACAAAGTTAACTAATAAACTTTGTTTAAATATTCCACTAATAAGTGCAGGAATGGATACTGTAACAGAATCAAGACTTGCCATAGCAATAGCACGCGAAGGTGGAATCGGAATTGTTCATAAGAATATGTCTATTGAAAATCAAGCTCTAGAAGTAGATAAAGTTAAAAGAAGTGAACATGGAATTATAGTTGATCCATTTTACTTACACCCTTTAAATAAGGTGAAAGATGCTCTTGAGATAATGGGTAGATATAGAATCTCAGGTGTTCCAATAGTTGATAAAGATAATACATTAGTTGGGATTATAACTAATAGAGATATAAGATTTGAGAGTGACACAGATCAATTAATAGATGATGTAATGACTAAAAAAGATTTAGTTACGGCAAGCGAAGGCATTAGTATGGATGACGCTGAAAAAATACTTAAAAAGTGGAAAATTGAAAAGTTACCACTTGTAGATAAGATGGGAAAACTTAAAGGACTTATTACTATAAAAGATATAGAGAAAGCAATTAAGTATCCAAATAGAGCAAAAGACTACAGAGGTAGACTACTAGTTGGAGCTGCTGTAGGAATTGGCGCAGATATGATGGATAGGGTAGATGCATTAGTGAAAGCTGATGTAGATGTAATTGCCCTAGACTCAGCTCATGGCCACAGTAAAAATGTTATAGATTCTGTAAAAATCATAAAAAATAAATATCCAGAACTTCAAGTTATTGCAGGTAATGTGGCAACTAGAGAAGCAACACTAGATCTAATAGACGCAGGAGCTGATTGTGTTAAAGTTGGTATCGGTCCTGGATCAATTTGTACGACAAGAATTGTTGCAGGTATTGGAGTTCCTCAGTTAACAGCTGTTATGGATTGCGCTGAGGCTGCAAAAGAAAGAGGTGTTCCAGTTATAGCAGACGGAGGAATTAAGTACTCTGGAGATATAGTAAAGGCAATTGCTGCTGGAGCTTCAACAGTAATGCTTGGATCACTACTTGCAGGAACAGAAGAAAGTCCAGGCGAGATAGTAATATATCAAGGCAGAAGTTTTAAATCATATAGAGGCATGGGTTCAACGGCAGCTATGGAAGCGGGAAGTAAAGATAGATACTTCCAAAACGATACTAAGAAATTTGTACCAGAGGGTGTTGAAGGAAGGGTTCCTTATAGAGGACATCTCAAAGATATAATCTATCAGATGGTTGGTGGAATTAGATCAGGTATGGGTTACTGCGGAACTGCTACAATTGAGAATTTAAAAAATGATGCTCAGTTTATAAAGATCACTGGGGCTGGACTTATAGAGTCGCATCCACATGATATAGCAATTACTGTAGAGCCACCGAATTACAGTGTAAAAAGAGACTAGGATACCGACATATCGGCGAAAAGTTCTATCGACGATAACAGATTTGTTTAATCGTAAATTTACACCAAAAATAATGGTAATAAATTTAATCGACAAATATTTGCGTATTAATACAGGCTATACCGCAGTAGGTCAAAATGAAAATTTTACCTCCCATAATATTGAAGCCACAATATTTCTTAAGCCAAACGGTATAGTCATTATTAAACAACGATTTTGATTCTAACGTCCTTCACTTTGAAAATAAGCGAAAGGAGTATAGTCTTAAAATTATTTTGTCAGTTTAAGCCACTGATAAAATTTGTTGTTATAGATTAAAAAAAGGTTAATATCAACTCGTGCATGTTTCGTCCAAAAATATAAACGATGATTTAACCTTCATATAATGGCCCCATAACAATTTTTTGCTTATGGGGTTTTTATAGTAATTAAACATGAAAATGTTAAAATAGATTGTGAAACTTAGGCGAGCATATACTTATGGAGGTGCACATTGATTAAGGAAAGAATACTTATTGTTGACTTTGGTGGACAATATAATCAGTTAATAGCTAGAAGAGTTAGAGAAGCAAATGTATACAGTGAGGTTGTGTCATACAAAAACGCATTTGAGCGTATAGAAGAGTTAAAACCAGTAGGAATAATATTTACAGGTGGACCAAATTCAGTATACTTAGAAGACTCACCAACTATAAACAATGAGATATTTGAGCTAGGAATTCCAATTTTAGGTATATGCTATGGTATGCAGCTAATGGCTCACAAGCTTGGCGGTAAAGTTTCAAGTGCTGATAAAAAAGAGTATGGAAAAATCAAACTTCATATAGAGAAAGCAGATAAATTACTTAGTGACATAGAAAATGATAGTATTTGTTGGATGAGTCATAATGATTATGTTGAAACAGCACCGCCTGGTTTTGAAATAACTGCAACTACAGATTCATGTCCAGTAGCTGCTTTTGCCGATGAAGAAAAACTCTTATACGGGATTCAGTTCCACGCAGAAGTTGAACATACTCCTTTTGGTAGAGAGCTTATAAGAAACTTCCTTTACAATGTATGTAAGTGCGAAGGTCAGTGGACTATGGATAACTTTGCCAAGCTTAAAATTGAAGAAATTAAGAAGCAAGTTGGAGACAAAAAAGTATTATGCGCACTTTCTGGTGGTGTAGATTCATCAGTTGCAGCAGTTATGCTTCATCAAGCTATTGGCGATCAACTTACTTGTATATTTGTAGATCATGGCCTGCTTCGTAAAGATGAGGGCGATCAGGTAGAAGAGTTATTCCTCAATAAATTCAATATGAACTTTATAAGAGTAAATGCTCAAGACAGGTTCCTTGGTAAACTTGCTGGTGTAAGTGATCCAGAAACAAAGAGAAAGATAATTGGAGAAGAGTTTATAAGAGTATTTGAAGCAGAATCTGATAAACTTGATAATATAGATTACCTAGTTCAAGGAACAATATACCCAGATGTTATTGAATCTGGAACTGATACAGCACACGTAATCAAGAGTCATCACAACGTTGGTGGGCTTCCTGATGATGTTGATTTTGAGTTAATCGAACCACTTAGAGATTTATTTAAAGACGAAGTTCGCCAAGTTGGTCTTGAAGTTGGCCTAAGAGAAGATGTTGTATTTAGACAACCTTTTCCAGGACCAGGACTTGCTATAAGAATCATGGGCGAAATTACAGAGGAAGCACTTCACATAGTACGTGAGTCTGACGCTATCCTTCGTGAAGAAGTTAAATTAAATGGACTTGAGCAAAGTATCTGGCAGTACTTCACAGTACTTCCCAATATCAGATCAGTTGGTGTAATGGGTGATGAGAGAACATACGACCATGCTGTCGGCATAAGAGCAGTAACATCTATAGATGGTATGACTTCAGACTGGGCACGTATCCCTTACGAAGTATTAGATAAGATTTCGAGTAGGATAGTAAATGAGGTTCCTGGGGTAAATAGGATACTTTATGATGTTACAAGCAAGCCACCTAGTACAATTGAGTGGGAGTAACGTGTAAAAATTACGAAAGCATTGCTAATGCTTGCATACAGAGGTTTTCATGGGTGGCGTGACTGCCTTTTGACTGCCTTTGACTATATAGCTATTTATATTATTATATGAAACAATGATTACAAATATAAAAGATGTAGTGCATTTAAGCATGTTAGAGAACTTACACAAAACCTAAATAGTGCTTACATTTGACATTAAATTGGTATTGATGTGATACACAAGTGTGAATTAACCTAAATTAGATTTTAGAAATAAGAATCAGGTAGTCTCTATTGAGAGATCACCTGATTTTTTTAGATAAAATAGAACATATTATTGTTATGTTATTTATATTCTTCAATCCATTTTTTTATATGATTATAATCAACTAAATCAATTAATGTTCCTTGTCGTTCAGCAAAGTCTTGTGCATCTTTTGTAAAATATGAAGACGTAATTATTAAACCTTTGTTTGCATTCTCATCGGTAATGACACCCAATAGAGAACGAACGATATTAACATTTACTTTATTTGTAGAGTTATATCTTTTACACTCTACAAAAATGATAACGGGTTTGCCCATTATATATTGTGTTACTATTAGATCTTTTCCGCCATCTCTAGTTTCCTTAGTGATTTGAACTTCAAATCCAGCATCGACAAAAAGTTCGGCGATAAGATTTTCAAAATCTCTTGGATTTATTTCATAGATGTAATCCGGATTGTTTTGAATATGATATATTTGATCTATAACATTTGAGATAGGGATATCTTCGAAATCATATCTATAAATGATGTTCATATTTGGGTTTTGAAGAAATATTCCGCCACTAATAGTCGAGAAGTCATGATTATAAGCACCTAGTGGATATTCACTTCCATATAGCTCAATTTTAATCTGATATAAACAACTAGGACATTCAAAAGTATCTGAAAACTCATAGAGTATTTCCTCACCCATGTTTCGCTCATATCTAGAAGTTGTATAATCTATTAAATCTTTATTAATTATAATTTCCTCGCCACATTTTTCACATTGAAAAACAAGATTTCTGATCAGTTCCATATCTAAATTTTCTCCCCATCCTCTTCAACAAAATACCCTTCAAATTTACAACCAAGAACTTCTGCTATATCATTTAATTCTTTTATTGAAAAATTATCTCTCTTGAGCTTATTTGAAAAATTAGCACTTGTGGTGCCTATTCTTCTGCTTAACTCTGCATGTGTAATGTTCTTTCTCTGTAATAAAATACGGATTTTTTCACCCATAGTAAAATTCATATTGTTCACCATCCTTGATTGAATTTTACACTATAGAGTGAAAATCTTCAAGAAAACTAAAACTTGAATATTATTTAATGATTAGCTGGTTCGCAAAAAATGCGACTCAGCTATTTTTTTCGAATTTTTTAGTAGAGTTGCAAAAAAACGCAACTGCTCTAATTAAGCAAAGAAAAAGCATGTATTTATATGGGTCGTAAAATATGCGACCGATTGGAACCTAAATTGAAAGCTATATTGAAACCTAAGTTGAAACCTAAATTGAAAACCTAAATTGAAAAATGAAAATAAAATGGGTGAAACATTGAGCGATTTAATTATAAAGTGTATATTTACATTATAAAGTGAAAAATAGAAAGGAGCAAAAATATGAGTAAAGTAATAGGTATCATTTCACAAAAGGGTGGTGTAGGTAAAACTACTACTTGTAGAAACTTAGCAACAGGATTGAAAAAGAAAGGTTTTAAGGTCTTAGCAGTAGATTGTGATAGTTCAGCAAACATGACAGAGTGCTTTGGTATCGAAAATCCAGAACAACTTGAATACACACTTTATCATTTGATGATGGCAGTGATTACAGATGAGGATATGCCAGATAAAGAGTCTTTTCTACAAAAGCGAGAAGGCGTTGATGTTATTCCAAGTAGTATTGAACTATCTGCGGTTGAGATCAATCTAACAAGTGCTATTAGCAGAGAGTTTGTTTTGAAGGCAGTGATTGATGAAGTCAAAGAAGATTATGATTATGTGTTACTTGATGGACTACCATCATTAGGCCTCTTAACACTTAATATATTAGCGGCTTGTGATAGTGTTCTTATTCCAGCGACACCAGAGTACTTATCAGCTAAAGGGATGGAGTTACTTCTAAGGACTATTTTCAAATTAAAAAAGAGAGTAAACACAGGTATACAGTTTGAAGGAATTTTGCTTACTAAGTATGAAGAGAAGACAAATCTTTCAAAGAAAATTTTGAAAATGATTAACGATTCATATGGTGAAAATATAAAAGTGTTTAATACTAAAATACCTAAGACCGTTAAAGTAGGTGAGGCAAACTTGAACAGTATGAGTATTATTGAATTTATGCCTAAGAATAAAGCGGCTATCGCATACACAGAATTTACAAAGGAGTTGATTATTAATGACAGAAAAGAAGAGTAAGAAGATTGAATCATTTGCATCAATATTTGGTGATGATTATAATCCAGCGCAAGAAGAAGCAACAAATGAAGATGTTACAAAATTACGATTAGAAGATCTGGTAGCATTTGAAAATCACCCTTTTAAATTATATGAGGGTGACCGTTTAACAGATATGATTGACAGCATTAAAAATCTTGGTGTTATTGTACCAATTGTAGTTAGAAAAAAAGCTAACACATATGAAATCTTAAGTGGTCACAATAGAGTTAACGCCGCAAAACTTGCAGGATTAAATGATATTCCTGTTGTTATTAAGGAAGGTCTGACTGAGGAAGAAGCTATTTTAATAGTAACTGAAACAAATATGATGCAAAGGTCTTTTACTGATTTAGCTCATTCTGAAAGAGCAACTGTTATTGCTACGAGACATAGTGCAATTAAAAGTCAGGGAGTGAGAACTGACTTGTTAAATGAAATTGAAAAACTCTCAAAAGCACCTAATTTAGCGGAAGAGACAACTTATTCGCCAATGGCGAAAAAGTTAAATACTCATGAAACATTAAGTGAAGAATATAAGTTGTCAAAAGACTCAATAGCAAGGTACTTACGAATTAACAAGTTGAATCCTAATTTGAAAGAATTAGTAGATAAAGGTCAAATCGCCATGAGAGCAGGTGTGGATTTATCATATATGTCTGAAGATAATCAAGAAATGGTAGAAGCCATTATATCTGAAAATACTTTTAAAGTTGATATGAAAAAGGCGGCAACATTAAAGTCATATGATAAAAGTGGAAAGCTTACATGGGATAAGGCAGTAGCTATAATCACAGGTGAAATTACAAAGAAAGATAAGAAAACACCTGCTTTTAAAGTTCAGCCTTCGATTATTTCGAAGTATTTCAAATCTAGCGAAAATAAGAAGGATATTGAAGAAACGATTGAAAAAGCACTTGCTTTATATTTTAGTCAAATTAAAGAACAAGCTCATATTGAAGAAGATGAAGGGGAGGAAATGATTGAGTAGATTAACGGAAGTCAAAGAAATATATGACCATATCTTAGCTGATATCATTAAAGATGAAGTTTCATGGCAGTCTTTTCTTTCCTTTCAATCACAGGTATATAAACATAACTTTAATAACTCAGTATTAATTTATGCACAGAGACCAGATGCTACATTAGTTACAGACATGCTTATGTGGAACAAACGTATCGGAAGATGGATCAACAAGGGTGTTAGAAGTATAGCTGTCTTTGATGAATCACAAGTGTCACTAAAACTGAAATACTTGTTTGATATTAATGATACCAATGGTCTTGCACATACTATTCCAGTGACGTGGAAGATGAATGATACATTGTTAAATGGACTCAAGAAAAGACATGGTGATATAGCTTTAGAACATTATATTACTGAGATGGTCAGTGAGTTGATTGCTAATAATCAGGAAACTATATTTAGAGACTTTGAAAAAGATGTTGAAGTCAGCAAGTTATCAGATATGCCATTTGAAGGTGTTAAGAAATGTTTTAACCAAATGATTAAAGATAGTTCTGAATATGTGGTCCAAAAACGATGTAGTCATGATGCACCATTAGTAAGTAGTACTCAGCCTTTTAATGTAATTACTGACTTTTCAACTAAGGCTTTAGTTTTAAGATTAGGTACAGCGGTGAATCATATTTCAGAAGCTATATTAAGAAATATTGAAAGAGAGATAAGGAGTGTGAAAGATGAAGATCAATTACAAGGAAATAGACGGGATACTATATCCAGAATTACAGATATCGACGAACCAAGAAGCCGACCAGAAACCACTAGGGAAATATGGTCAGATGGCGATGAGATATCTCAAAGAGGAACATCAAACGAGATACAATCTTCTACTGACAGAGGGAACACTCATGGAGGCAATGCACCAAGTGAACAAAAAAGCTTGGGATCGGATGGAGATATTACAGGAACAGATGTTAAAGACAGAACCAATACAGAATCCACAGAAGACTTACGAGTCTTATCAGCACAGGGAAATGATTCGAGTGAGAGCGGAGGAAATAGTGCTTCACGAGATGATTTACAAGATACACTAGATGAACTGCCTTCGGGTGGTTCTTTTTTAGTAGAAGACATTGATGAAGATACAATTATTGATCAAGCCATTCTAAGAGGGTCTGGTTTTCAAAACGGCAAACAACGTATCATTGATTTCTTTGCTGACAATCATACAGCTAAAGAAAAAGCTGACTTCTTAAAAGATGAGTATGGCATTGGTGGTTCTTCCATGACTATGTCAGACACTATCAGTGGTTTTCTAAACTATGATAGTAAAGGAATTAAGATTGATGTCTATCATCATGAAGCTATAAAGCTTTCTTGGTCAAAAGTAGCAGGTCATATTGATGTATTGATTGCTAGTGGAGAATACTATAAAAAAAGATATCCATCAGAGAAAGACATTGAACCAAAAGCACCTTACCAAGCAAGCCTATTTGATTTACCTAAAGATAATCAAGTAGGGCCAGACATTCAAGAAAAGGATATTACAGAGAGTAATTATGACCTACTAGAAGACCTAGTACCAGATATTTTAAATGGTAAGTTCAACTACATGAAGTTTAAAGCTAAAGGCTTCATGGATTTAATTGTAGAAAGTCCTGAAGATGATCGCATATCATTATCTCATTACTATTCACAAAATGGTGATTTAATGAGTGATCCTGATATGGAACTTACCCTCGATACTGAAAATCGAAGAGTATACGCTGAGACATTTCAGCAAGACAATATGGCAATATTTCATAGAGTAACGGATGGAAATGGTATTAAGAATGAAGATTTAGCTGATGAGTTAAATGAATTTTTAGAAGATTGGTTAATCAATATAAAAGCTCAAGGTCATATGCCTTACCAAGCCTATTATAGCAAATGGCTAGATGATAGACCCTTTGAAGTTTTCTTTGGTGATGATGGAAAAGCAATAGAAGAGTTTGAAGATGATTTAGAAAATGAAGAGTTATTAGAAGAAGCCATTGATATTGTTGTAGGTCAAGCTGAAGAAAACAAAGAAGACTCTATTACTAAAGACATGGCGGCTTTTGTAAAACAATCAAAAGAGAAAATTAATTATAGGTTTTCATATGCTGATGAGATTGGCTTAGGTGGACTAAAGACAAAATATAAGGTTAATATTCAAGCGATTAAACTACTTAAAGTTTTAGAAGAAGAAAGCAGACTAGCAAGTGGTGAAGAGCAAAGCATCCTCGCTAAATATGTTGGATGGGGTGGTATGCCTTATGTTTTTGATAAGAATGCTAATGGTTGGTCCAATGAGTATGGTGAATTAAAGGAGTTACTTTCATCAGATGAATATGAAAGTGCGAAAGCTTCCACACCAAATGCTCATTATACTTCGCCTGTTGTAATTAATGGTATTTATAATGCTTTAGAACGGTTTGGTTTTTCAAGTGGAAATATTTTAGAACCATCAATGGGAGTTGGTAACTTCTTTTCTCATTTACCAGATGATATGAAAGACTCAAGATTGTTTGGTGTAGAGCTTGATGATCTATCAGGTAGAATATCTAAACAACTTTATCAAAAGGCAACAGTAAAGATAAGTGGTTTTGAAGATACTGATTTTAATGATAATTTCTTTGATGTTGCAATCGGTAATGTACCTTTTGGGAACTACAAAGTTTATGACAGAGCATATGATAAACACAACTTTAAGATTCATGATTATTTCATTGCAAAAACATTAGATAAAGTAAGACCAGATGGTGTTGTGGCCTTTGTAACCAGTAAAGGAACACTTGATAAAAATGATAGCTCTGTTAGAAAGTATATTGCAAAACGAGCTGACCTACTTGGTGCAATAAGGCTACCCAATACAGCATTTAAAAAGAATGCTAATACGGATGTAACAGCAGATATCTTGTTCTTACAAAAGCGTGAGAAGTTGTCTGTTGAACGACCTTCATGGTTAGAAGTAGATGAAACAGAAAATGGTGTAC
>JBARWW010000332.1:0-3272 GCA_049647005.1 Acidaminobacteraceae bacterium
AAAATCAAAAACAAAAGAATCCGCCAAAATTCAAAGTAATATGAAAGCTTGAATTTTAGCGAATTCTTAGTTTGACATTTATTGAGGGCAGATTTCCTTATTTCCCGACTGCCTCTTAATAATTCAAACCCATCATCATACATTTTATAACTTAAATGATCTTACACCATCTATATCTAATGTCATATGATTACCCTCGAGAAAACTAGTAATCAGTTTATTTAAAACTTCTGCTTTTTCATATGGTATGCCATGAGCTGCGTCATCAAAACTAAAGTATACTTCATGTCCTAAAACTGATGCAGTCCTTTGAGCCGATTTTTTCATTATAGATTTTTCCTTGTCACCAACTATTACCATGCTATCTATCTTAGAGTTACTAGTAAATTCAAAACTTGTATTTTCACTTAAGATATTTATTAGTGTTAAGGTACTTAATAGTTGAGAATCCTTGTAATAGTCTTCAAACATACTATCAGGCAAAGACAACTCTTTTGACTGTATTTTTGCAAAACATCTTAACTTTGTTAGTGGCATTGAGAGTAGTATCATGGGTTTAATCAACCAGCTAATCCCTTTTATAACTTTATTAAGGCCACTAATAATAATAGCCTTATCAATAACTTCACCCATATTTGCCATCATCCACATTAAAATTTGAGAACCAATAGAATGCCCAATTATTATTGCCTTTCCATCATTAGATTCATTTTTGATGATTTTTGATATCTCATTTGCTGTATCTTCTATAGATTTAAAAGAAGTATTTGAGTTCTCGCCATGTCCAGATTAATCTTTTCGTTAAAATCATATAGTGAAATATATCTATTCATATAATCAAGCAACTCTAAATTAAATCATATGAATAATAGTCTAGTAGCTATCACTAAGCATCAGTCAAGTACACTAAGCCATAACTTCTCTGATTCAATAAGAAATTCTGATATCAAAGAAATAAATGGACCATAATTCATCGTTGTATGTGCATGGTCCACTACCGCGTAGTACTCAGCTCGTCTTTCATTTGTTATGATTATAGGAGTGTAGCCATATTTCATAAGTTCAAAGTTTAGAAGTAAACGTGCTGTTCTTCCATTTCCATCAATGAATGGATGGATTATTACAAATTCTCCATGTAGCAGAGTAGCTTTAGCAACAGGATGAATGTCATTCCATTCTTTTTGATATTCATGTATAAACTTTTGCATCAAATAGTCAAGGTCGTAATGTTTTGGTGGTATATGTTTTGCACCACTTATTAGAACGTTTTCTACTCTATATTTTCCAGCATTATCATTGTCTATACCTCTTAAAATTAAAGAATGTATATTTTTAAGATTCCACTCGCTAAACTGTTCTTTACTCTGAATTAACTCCTCGATAAATATTATTGCTTCTCTGTGATTAATTGTTTCAAGATGCTCGACAACACTCTTACCACCAACTGTAATACCTTCTAGTACTACTTTCGTCTCTGACATAGTTAATGTATTGCCTTCAATGGCGTTACTGTTATATGTCCATTCTACTATTAATTTATCATGTAGAGATTTGGATATATTTTTTGAAAATGGTCTATAAGTGTCTATTTTTTCTTTCATTTCATCTATATGTTTGAAATTGTAGTCAAGTCCGGTGTATTTAACATTTTGAGTTTCTCTTGCATCAATTGGTTTAAACGCATCTGCAGGGATTGACCAGCTTCGACCTATCTTTATTGCTCCTTCAATTCTTCCTTGTATACACAAAATTCTTATTCGTCTATCAGAAATGCCCCACTTTTCACTCACTTCTCTTGTGCTTAGATATGTCATATTAATCACCTCATATTACTATTATACCGTTATCGGAATAATAGTAAACATATATTGTTCCGATAACGGCATAATATATAAGTTTACTATTCAAGGAGAAGAGTTTGATGTCTCATCGTCATCATCTGGAAATGTGTATTTTAATAATAATGCCCTTTAGAGACATATTATCTAATGTCTTTTAAGGGCATTGTATTTCTTAAATATTATGATTTCTAAGTTTTAATTAATTCTACAAATCTATAACAGACTTACCCCTATCATTTACATATACATCTACCCTACTAGCTATACTTACCTCGGGTTTATCACAAAAGAGATCACTCTGTGCACGATAGCCCCTACCATTATGTGAATATCTATAAATTATAACATAAGGCGATTTTTTAGCATATGTTATATCTTTTCGGTGCTTTAGCTTTTCAACGGTAACACTTAACCTTGTACACTAGAGTGTTTTTGATATTTTTAGGATATGTGTATAGCTAAGCGAAGCGGATATAAGGAAAGCTATAGCTAATAGTAAAAATACAAATCCGTATATGTCACTTATGTATTTTGATTTTTTCATGAAGTAACCCTCTTCTTATTTATTATCTATAGTTTTGCTACTCTTATAACTTCCTTGCCTTTATAACAAAGGTAACTGGTATTTACTGCATAAACTATCTTACTTTTCATGAATCGACCTCTTATTATCTTTAGTAAATAACTTTGGATTGATCGCATTATCCTCATCGTTACACTTTTCATATGTTATTGTTCTATTTGCTAAATGCCCTCGTATCCATATAGAAATTGGTGTACAAGCAAATACAATTATGAACATGGAATTATCAAACCAAAAGTGTTTGAATGCAAGTGCAAGTGGGAGTGCTAAAAGAAATAAAACACATGCAATTGCAATATAATCTTCTTTGAATTTTTTGAATGACTCTTCTGTTGGTATACAAACTTGATTACAAGTAGGACATTTTACTCTCATCTCTTCTATTCGATGACGAGGTTTATAACTCCAATTGCTAAAATGTAAATATTCTAAACAATTTGGACATTGCATTACTAGTACATCTATTTTCATAGTTCTCACCTCGTATTTTTTATCAGCTCTTTGAGTGTTCTTAAGTTACTTAGCGTAAGCTAAAACTCTAAGCCAAACACTTATAAATATAGCAGTTTTAAAAGCTAAAATGTTATATATAGTACCCTGGACACTCAGACTATCTTTACTACGAGTAAAATATAAATTATAAGTGTTATTTATTTTATAAGTAGTAAAAAGGAATCATGAAATTAATCATCATTCCTTTTTTGCCAGAGTAGTTATATCATTATTTAACATTATAGATAAGTACTTGTATGCTAATAATTATCTAGTCCATCATCTCTCCAAAGTAAAGCACATAACCATTTAGATCCTTTATAATAAACTCATCCGCACCATAAAATGTCTTATAC
>JBARWW010000333.1:0-4201 GCA_049647005.1 Acidaminobacteraceae bacterium
ACTTACAGAATCATCTATGAAGCAATTCAAGATGTAGAGTCAGCTATGCTTGGTATGCTTGACCCAGAGTACAGAGAAGTTGTACTTGGTAGAGTTCAAGTTAGAGATACATTCAAAGTTCCTAATGTTGGCGTTATCTGTGGTGCTTATGTAACAGAAGGTAAAGTGGCTAGAAATGCAGGAGTTAGAGTTATCCGTGATGGTATTGTTATTCACGAAGGTAAAATTTCTTCTCTAAGAAGATTTAAGGATGATGCTAAGGAAGTTGCAACTGGTTATGAGTGTGGTATTGGTATTGAGAACTTCAACAATATCAAGGTTGACGATGAGATTGAAGCATTTATTATTGAAGAAATTAAGAGAACTAAGAAATAATTTCTTAAATGGGAGAGGTGTTTTCATGGCTAAAGATAGAACGAAGAGAATTTCAGAAGAAATTAAAAAAGTTGTTAGTTCAATTATTATTAATGGTTTAAAAGATCCAAGGATTTCAAAATTAGCAAGTGTAACTCATGTAGATACTACAAAAGACTTACGTTTTACTAATATTTATATAAGTGTATATGATCCAAATGCAGAAGTGGATAAAACGATCGAAGGTTTAAACAATGCTAAAGGGTATATTCGTAATGAGATTGGAAAAGAGCTAAGTCTTAGAATTACTCCAGAGCCAATATTTAAACTTGATAAGTCAATCGATAATGGACTTCATATCAACAGTATATTAAGTACTCTTGATATTAGAAAACCATCTAAAGATGACGAAAAAGAAGATGACTTTGAAGATGAAGATGACTTTGAAGACGAAGACGAAGTTTAAATGTTGAAAAACGAAAATTATAAAAATATATTCAAATGTGGCAAGACTTATGTAGTCTTGCCACATATATATCCAGATGGTGATACCATTGGCTCTTCTGTAAGCATATACAATTACTTAAAAACAATATCAGACGATGTACACTTAGTGTTAAACGATCCACTGCCAGAGAATCTTGAATTCTTAGACAATGGAAATTTTACACCATCACATGATTTTGAAGAATTAAACATAAAAAATTATACTGTAGTAGCAATTGATTCATCAGATCTTACTAGGATTGAAGACCGAATTAATATAGTTGAAAAAGCTGAATTTGTTTATAATATTGATCATCATATAACTAATATAAACTATGGTAATGTCAATATTGTTGAAGTTGATGCATCCTCAACTGGCGAGGTTATTTTTAAAATTCTTAGTGATAACGATTATCAATTCGAAAAAGAAGATTTAAATGCAATTTATGCAGCTATAAGTACTGATACTGGAAGTTTTAAATATTCCAATACTTCTGCAGTTGCAATGAGAATTGTAGCAGAATTAATTGATAGAGGTCTTGATATAAACTTCGTTAATGTTGCACTTTATCAAAACAAACCTTTTAAACAAATAAAAACTCTTAACCTTGCACTTTCAACACTTAAACTTAAGTTTGATGATAGAGTTGCTATTGGTTATATAAATAAAGATATACTTCGTGAGAACAACCTATATGATCCAGAGACGGATGGTGTAGTTGAGTTCTTTAGGGATATAAAGGGCGTAGAAGTTTCAATTTTTCTAAAAGAGGCAGAAACAGATACATATAAGGTAAGTCTTAGAAGTAAGTATGATTTCAATGTATCAAACCTTGCAATGCGTTTTGGTGGTGGTGGTCACATTAAAGCTGCTGGATGCAAACTTTTTGGAGATATTGATACTGTAATGTTTAAGTTAAATGAAGCTCTAAGAGAGGAGCTTGATAATGAATAACGGTGTTATTAGTATTCTTAAACCACCAGGTCTAACATCACATGATATAGTTGCTATTGTTAGACGTAAACTGCGAATTAAAAGAGTTGGGCATACTGGGACACTTGATCCTATGGCTGCTGGAGTTTTACCCATTTGTATAGGTAAGGGAACAAAAATAGTTGATTTTCTAATGGCAGATAGAAAAGTATATAGAGCAGAACTCACACTTGGATCTATGACTGATACACAAGATAGATGGGGTGAAGTTTTAGATTCATCGGACTTAGAAGTTACTGAAGATGAGATTCGAGCTGAAATGTCAAAGTTTATCGGCGATATAAGTCAGATACCTCCTATGTACTCTGCACTTAAACATAATGGCAGAAAATTATATGAGCTTGCTCGTGAAGGTAAAACTGTCGAACGTGAAGCACGAATTAGAACAATTTTTTCACTAGACATTATATCTGTTGATGCAAATAAAGTTATATTTGATGTTTCTTGCTCTAAAGGAACCTATATTAGAACACTTTGTCATGATATAGGTATTAATCTTGGAACGTTTGGACATATGTCATTTTTACTAAGAAAAAGTACTGGTAATTTTAATCTTAATAATTCTATCACAATTGAAGAATTTGAGAACTTCGAAGTTGAAACAATTCACGAGATGATTATACCAGTAGATAAAGCTCTATCTGATTTTAAAAAGATTGATGTTAGTAGTGAAATCGAATTACAAATGTCTAATGGAATTAAAATAAATCAAATAAGATTTTCTAAAGAGCCATTTAATAGTAGTGATCTAAAGGACAAAGAATTTATACTAACTTACTGTGAAGGTATGTTCTATGGGATCTCAATATACAAAAAGGCTACAGACGAAATTGTTATGGACAAACTATTTAATACAGGTGATTAATATGAAAATATTTACTAAACTAGATGAGTTAGAAAAAATACATCATGGTACTGGTATAGCACTTGGAACATTTGATGGAATTCATCTTGGACACCAAAAGGTTATTAAAACATTAGTTAAAAAGTGTTCAGAGAAGAATCTTAAAAGTGTTTTATTTACATTTTCAAATCACCCACGTGAAGTTGTTAATGTAGGTGCTCATATATCACGTATAATGACAATAGATGATAAAGTTAAAATGGCAGAGATGATGGGAATTGATTATCTAGTTATTCTTAATTTTGATAATGAGTTTATGTCTATAGAAGCTAGATCTTTTATAGAAGATTTGCTTATAGAAACTTTAAATGCAAAACTTCTATCTGTTGGATATAACTTCAGATTTGGCCATAATGCAAAAGGTGATGTTCAACTACTTAAAAAGTATACAGATATTTTTGATCTTATAGTTACAAAGGCTGTTTATGAAAAAGAGTTTAATGTTTCTAGCACATTAATTCGTGAACTTCTTGAAGAAGGAAGCATAGAAAAAGCCAATTCTTTGCTTGGAAGATCGTATAAGCTTACAAGTACTATTGTAAAAGGAAAAGAAGTTGGTAAAACACTTGGATTTCCAACAGCTAATCTTAAGATATTTGAAAATATGACTAGGTTAAAGCCAGGTGTTTATATCACAATCTCTGAGATTGATGGTGTAGAGTATAAGTCGGCTACAAATGTAGGATTTAATCCAACGTTTGATCAAGATGTATTTAATATAGAAACATTTATCCTTGATTTTGATGCAGATATATACGGAAAATACTTAACTGTTAAATTCATTAAGAGACTAAGAGATGAACTTAAGTTTGATTCACTTGATGATCTGATGAAACAAATCGCTGATGATGTTGAAAAAACTAAAGAATATTTTGATGAGTTTCTAAAAAGTTCTTAGAACTTTATCTAAGTATATATTTACAACTAACCATATGTATGATATTATTTATGGGTACCTTATGCTAAGTTTTGAGACGCACCGACTTATTACATGGCATAGGGATAATAAAAAACGGAGGTGCTTTAGCAATGACTAAAGAACAAAAATTAAGCATAATTACAGAGTACGCAACAAAAGAAGGAGATACTGGTTCTCCAGAAGTTCAAGTAGCAGTTATAACTTATAGAATCAATGAGTTAAACGGTCACTTAAAAATGCACAAAAAAGATCATCACTCTAGAAGAGGTCTTTTAAAAATGGTAGGACAAAGAAGAAACTTACTTTCTTACTTAAAGAAAAAAGATATCGAAAGATACAGAACATTAATCGCAAGATTAGGACTAAGAAAATAAGTAATAATAAAAAGGCGGGCTAATCCCCGCTTTTTGTTTTATTAAACAACAATGATTCGTCAAGTAAATTTCTCCATCACGCACTAAGATGGGAAATTTATGATTAAACGAATCAGTTAATGACGAACGTTCTTTTCGTCATTATGTTGCAAAAACAACAATGATTCGTC
>JBARWW010000334.1:0-10286 GCA_049647005.1 Acidaminobacteraceae bacterium
TGCAGAGACTGAACTTTCATAATTTCATCCATCAATTTATCATCAGCTGATAATAAAGTTTCTAGACGTACGAATTCAGTATATTCTTTAGAATCTTTTATAGAAGCGACTAATTTATGTGCGTCATCATAAACCTGACTCATTTTAGACCTCCATTATAATCGGTAATATCATTGGTGTTCTCATAGTGTGGTGGTATAAGTAATTCTTAAGTGAATTTTTAATAGAGTTCTTAAGTGAAGACCACTCACGTATATTGCTACTTAAAGAATCATTTAAGGCTTTATCAACGACGTCTCTTGCACCCTGCATAAGCACTTCAGATTCTCTAACATACACGAACCCTCTCGAGATAATGTCTGGACCTGATGCAATCTTTCCAGTTTCTTTAGATATAGCAACAACAACTACCATAAGACCATCTTCGGATAAATGTTTCCTATCGCGAAGAACTATATTTCCAACATCACCTATTCCAAGACCATCTATCATTACACTACCATTATTAACAGTTTTACCAATTTTAGCTTCATCAGCTGTAAGTTCCAAAGTAATACCATTCGATAAAATAAATACATTTTCTCTACTCATACCAAGTTTCATTGCTAAATTTTCATGAGCCTTAAGCATTGCAAACTCACCATGAACTGGTACAAAGAATTTGGGTTTAACTAAAGAGTGAATTAATTTTAACTCCTCTTGGCAAGCATGACCAGATACATGAACATCAGCAAGTGATTCGTAAATTACCTCGGCACCCTTTTCATATAGAAGATTTATAACTTTCTTAACACTCTTCTCATTACCAGGAATTGGAGAAGAAGATAAAATAACTAAATCTCCTGGTACGATTTCAGCACTTCTATGCTCTGATTTAGCCATTCTCGAAAGTGCTGACATAGGCTCACCTTGAGTACCAGTAGTTACCATAACAATTTCATTCTCAGGGTAGCGGTGCATATCTTTTATATCGATAATTGTATCTGGCTGAATTTTTAAGTAGCCTAGTTCCTGTGCAACTTGAGTAACATTAATCATACTTCTACCAGAAATAACAATTTTTCTTCCATTTAACTGTGCTGCGTTTATAATTTGCTGAATTCTATGCACATTTGATGCAAATGAAGCGACTATAATTCTAGCAGTTGCTTCTCTAAATATATTATCAAATGTTACTCCAACTGTGCTTTCAGACATCGAATAACCTTTTCTTTCAACATTTGTACTCTCTGCTAAAAGTAAAAGAACGCCTTCACGTCCAATCTCTGCAAACCTTCCAAGATCAATTATTTGTCCATCTATCGGAGTGTAGTCAACTTTAAAGTCACCTGTGTGAATAATTTTTCCAACTGGTGTAGATATGCAAAGCGAACAAGCATCAGGGATAGAATGACTTACTCTAATATATTCTACCGAGAAATTACCAAACTTAACAATATCACCAGGGTTAACAACATTTAATGAAACTTGGCCAATACCTTTATGTTCTTTTAACTTGTTTTCGATTAAACCCATTGTTAATCTTGTTCCATATAAGGGAACATTCATTTCTTTTAGTAAATAAGGAATGCTACCAATATGATCTTCATGACCATGAGTAAATACTATTCCTTTGATTTTTTCTGCATTTCTCTTAAGATACGTAATATCCGGAATTACGATATCTATACCTAACATTTCATCTCCCGGGAATGATAATCCGCAGTCTACAACTACAATTTCATCATTATATTCAAAAGCGGTAATATTTTTACCGATTTCGTTCATTCCCCCAAGAGGTATTACTTTTAATATATTGCTATTTTTTTTAGCCATATTATAACCTCTTTTCTATTTTATATTTATATTACTGTGTCGTTTATCCGTTTACTTAATCTATTAATTTCTACTGACATATATTCGGTCACTCAGTAGATAAAATATTCATTTTTATATAATGCATTGTTTACTTTCTAAAAAAACAAAAAGAAACCCTGTAAAAAATTACAAGGCTTACTTACACTTACTACATATTCCGTAAAATTTAAGTTTATGATCATTTACCTTAAAGTCGAACTCTAATTCAATGCTAGCTTCTAACTCGTCTAATGAATCACCTTCTACCTCAATTACATCTGCGCATACTGTACAAATCAAATGATGATGTTGATGATCGCCATCGTGAGTGTTAAGTTCATACCTCACACATGTGTCATCTAATATCAGTTTTGAAACCACATCTAAATCATCAAGTAAAATTAAAGTGCGATACACTGTTGCAAGTCCAATATCAGGGCAACTATCTTTAACTTCATCATAAATTTCTTCCGTGCTTAAATGTTTTCCTTGATTAGCAAGTATAACATCTAAAACGGCTTTTCTCTGTGGAGTTAACTTATACCCCTTTAACTTTAATTTTTCTTTTAATACGTCATATGATATACTCATTATCGCACCTCTTTCATACTTTTTAAAATTCTATATAAAAGTTAGTCATTAATTATTATCATTACATTTAATAATATGTTTCTTAGATCTTAAGTATATAAACCTTATATTCAATTGTTTTATAACTTACAAAACAAACACCTATTCCTAATAATATCATTAAAGAGTAGATATTTCAAGATAGATTATTATCAAGTGAGAATCATTTGATAATAACCTTTAAAATTGCTTTTTATTAGTTGTTTTCTTCCATGATTTGCTCATAGTATTTTGCAACTTTTGCAAACTCTTCATCATCTTCAATAACTTCAAGAATTGCTTCGCCATTTTCTTCATCTATTATTTTGAAAAGTAATGCTTCTTCGTCTTCGTTATCAAGTGGAAACAGTACACAGTATTCAATCTCGTCTAATTCAAAATCTGCAATTACTTCAAACTTTACATCTTCTCCATTTTCATCTGTTAATATAATTATTTTGTCATCATTCATTTTATTATCATCCTTTCAAATTTTCTCTATGTCTATCTAAATATCCCTGCAGGATATAAACAGCTGCTATTTTATCTATTACTTTTTTTCTATTCTCACGTCGTACATTTCCTTCAATTAATGTCATACGTGCCGCTTTTGTTGTTAGTCTTTCATCCCAAAAATCAACTTTAATATCCCAAGGTATACGTTTTGAGTATGTTAGCTTTTTGTTAAGAGCTTTCATAAAGGCCTGCGTTTTCTCACCTTGTGGTCCAATTGTACCATTCATGTTTTTAGGCATTCCAGCAACAACAATATCTACGTGTTCCTCAACTACAATTTGAATCAATTTTTCGATGTCTTCCTTTTGAGACGTTCTGAAAAGAGTGTCTCTTCCCTGAGCAGTTATAAGTAAATCATCGGTAAGAGCGATTCCAACTGACTTGTCTCCAATGTCTAGTCCAAGTATTTTCATTTTTTCTCCTATATAACTTTAATGCAGAAATCAGGGCACACCGGCGCACAATAACCACATAGAATACAGTTTTCATTTGGTGTTGCAAGGCCATCAATAAGTGTTATGCCGCCACTACGACATCTCTCTACACATTTGGAACAGCCAGTGCACCAATCTGCAACAACAAGTTTTCTCTGTTTGTTTTTAAGTCTTGTAGCAACTTCCTTAGGAATTATCTTTCCAGTAACTCTACAGACATTACTAATAACTTCATCTACAGATTGCATACCAATAGCAAAAGAATCTATTAGTTGACTAGCAAGAACGAAGTCAAAACATTCATCTATTGAATGTAGTAAATTGCCACCGCCAAGAGGCTTCATGGCAAATATACCACCACCATTTGATTTAAAAGTAGTAAGTTCGCGAATCATATCATTGATATCGCCACCCTGTATACCTAGTCCAGCTTTATTAAATATAGGGTGAACAATATCAAACTCACTATATTTGTTTACGGCTTTTACACCATCAATACAGTGAGTTGATAAACCAATAGCTCTAATATATCCTTCTTTTTTAAGTTTCATATAATACTCGAGAGCTTGGTAATGACCACGAACCGTATGTTCACTTTCTTGTTCGTGAAGCATAAAAACATCTATATAGTCTGTTCCAAGTTCATGGCAGGCGCTCTCAAATGCTTCTTTTGCTGTTTTTGTATCATATGCATACGACTTAGTAGAAATTATAATATCTTCTCTTTTAAAATCTTTGAGTGCTTCCTTTATATATGGATACGTTTCATATAACTGAGCGGTATCTATAAAATTAACACCACTATTAAAAGCTTCTTTTATGACTTTACTTCCCTCTTCTAGCTGCAAATTAGCTTGAAGTGGACCAAGTGTCAGGCTACCAAAACACATTTTAGATACCCTAATATCCGTTGATCCTAGTTGATTATATATCATAAAAACCTACTTTTTTTCTAAATTGTTCTTTAAGTAATATTCTAAAATTTCTTCAAGAATTTCATCTCTCTCAACTTTTCTAATAACTTTTCTAGCATCCTTATGTGTTGTTATATACGTAGGATCACCAGATAAAAGGTAACCGATCATTTGATTAACTGGATGATACCCCTTTTCATTTAAAGCATCATGCACATAATTTAGTATATCTTTTCTTTCTTTTGATTCTTGTTGATCAACTGAAAACTTCATAGTCTTATCCATAACGACTACCTCCTTTACTCACCTTATACCCTGAAGCACTATAACAAATTCAATTTTTTTATGCTTAACACTAATATAGGCAATTTATCATTTAATTACAAGTAAAATATTGGTTATAATATGTTAAATATATTTTAACCAATATTTATGTTTATATATACTTTTCTACGTCTATCATTTTATCATTTTTCTTTATACATTACCGAACTAATTTACATGTAAATCTAATATCTTATAAAGAAGAGATTACTTGACGTGCTTTATCTAAAGAGTCAGCTATTTTCGCGATATCCTTACCACCAGCTTGAGCCATATTAGGCTTTCCGCCTCCGCCTCCGCCTGCAATTTTAGCAATTTCACGGATAATATTACCACTATGAGCGCCGCTGCTAACAGCGTCATCAGATGCCATAACTACAAAGATGATTTTATCGTTTGCCTCATTTGCTAAAACTACAACAGAGTTTGAAAGTTTATCTTTGATCTCATCACCCATTTGCTTTAGATTACTTAATTCTATATCTTTTACATGAGCAATAACTACGTTAAATCCATTAATAAATTCGGCATTTTTAAGTAGATCATCAGTCATATTACTTGCCATAGATTGCTTGAATTTATCAAGTTCTTTACTAAAATCTTTATTTTCATTTACTAATGCAGTAACTTTATTTACTAGTTCCCCGTCGCTTGATTTAACAAGATCTGAAACCATAGAAACTCTCTCTAGCGAAGAGTTAAGCATCTCGTAGACTTTTCTGCCAGTTATTGCTTCAATTCTTCTAACACCTGCAGCAACACCTGTTTCAGAGACTATTTTAATAAGAGCAACCTTACCCGTATTATCCAGATGAGTACCACCACAAAGTTCAGTGCTATAGTCATCCATTTTTACAACTCTTACCTCACTACCATATTTTTCACCAAAGAGCGCCATAGCTCCCATTTCTTTAGCCTCAATAATTGAAGTAGTAACTACATCAACGTCCTTTGGACTTAATATCATTTCATTAACCATAGTTTCGATTTCTTCAATCTCGTCTTTACTAATAGCCTGGAAGTGTGTAAAGTCAAATCTAAGTTTCTGCTCATCTACATGTGAACCCGACTGCTCAACGTGATCTCCAAGTACTGTTCTAAGAGCTTTATGAAGTAAGTGAGTCGCACTATGATTTCTGCTTGTGTCTAGTCTAAGTACCGGATCAACTTTTGCAACAACAGAGTCATTAATTTTAATAGATCCGCTAGTGATAATACCTGTATGAAGTATAAGCCCATTGTTTGATTTCTTTGTATCTTTAACTTTAAATTCAAAGCCTTCTTTAACAATTAAGCCTTTATCTCCAACCTGTCCACCACCTTCTGGGTAAAAAGTAGTTCTATCAAGCACTAAAACTGCCTTGTCACCAGATTTCGCCTCATCAACAAGATCACCAGCAACAATTATCGCTTTAAGAGTTGCATCACCATCAAGTTCAAAATATCCAACAAATTCACTTGTAAGCGATGAATCTATTTTAGCAGTAGGATCTTCTTCCCAACCAAGGTCACTCTTTCTAGCACTTCTCGCTCTATCTTTCTGATCTTCCATTGACTTATTAAACAGATCTTCATTTACAGTCATATTTTTCTCTTCTAAAATTTCCATTGTTAAATCAAGAGGAAAACCATAAGTATCATAAAGTTTAAATGCATTTTCACCACTTAACTCATTAACACCTTGAACTTCTAATTCATTTATATAATTTATTAAAACTTCTAGACCTTGATCTATAGTTTGTTGAAATCTCTCTTCTTCAATCATGATGATTTTTTTAATGTATTCTTCTCTCTGAACTAATTCTGGATAAGCATCGCCAGAAACCTTAATTACATCATCAACCAAGTCAACTAGGAAATTTCCTTCTATACCCAAAAGTTTACCATGTCTAGCTGCCCTTCTTAGTAATTTTCTAAGAACATATCCACGACCTTCATTATTTGGCATTACACCATCAGAAACGAGGAATGATACTGCTCTAATATGATCAGTTATAATTCTAATTGAAACGTCAGTTTTTGTATCAACACCATACTCTTTCATAGCTTTATCACATACTGCTTTAAGTATATGGTTAATAGTATCAATTTCAAAGATAGAATCAACACCTTGCATAATACACGCAATTCTTTCAAGTCCCATACCTGTGTCTATATTTTTTTTAGCTAACGGCTTATAAGAACCATCCGTTTGTCTATCAAATTGAGTAAATACATGGTTCCAAAACTCAAGGTATCTATCACATTCACACCCCGGAGCACAATCATCAAGTCCACAGCTGAACTTTTGACCCATATCAAAGTAAATCTCAGAACATGGACCACATGGACCAGTACCAATTTCCCAAAAATTATCACTTTTACCAAGTCTAATGATTCGATCTTCTGGAATTCCAACTTCATCTTTCCAAATATCAAATGCTTCATCATCTTCAAGGTAAACTGTAGCCCATAGTTTATCAACTGGTAAATCAAGAACCTTAGTTACAAATTCCCATCCCCAAGCAATAGATTCATGCTTAAAGTAATCTCCAAATGAGAAGTTACCAAGCATTTCAAAAAATGTAGCATGACGAGCAGTGTAACCAACATTTTCAATATCTCCAGTTCTAATACACTTTTGGCATGTAGTCATTCTGTTACTTGGCGGTGTTTCCACACCACTAAAGTAGTTTTTAAGCGGTGCCATTCCTGCATTGATAAGTAATAAACTCTTATCATTTTGCGGTACTAGTGGAAAACTGTTTTCAATTAAGTGACCTTTTGACTCAAAAAACTCAAGGAACCTTGACCTAATTTCATTAACGCCCATATTCTTCATAATCTTCACCTCATTATTATTTTTAAAACCTTTCAGTTATTAGAATCTTTTTTACATACATTATAAATATACACAATATCAACAAGTTTAACCAAATCTTTATAATTTATTCACACATAAAGTTTTAATCAATTCACTTTAGAAAAAATCTTAAAAAGATATCCATGCCAAAAATATAAAGAAACCCCCAGAGTAATTATAGGGACGTCTTAACGCGGTACCACCCTATTTATCTAATAATAGATCACTCTCGAGGTTCAAACTCTTCGCACAATAACGGATGCGAACCGATAAATTCTACTTTATTTCAAATCATAGCTCCAAAGTTGCTTCATTTACTAGTGATAACCTTCCAGCAACGTTATCTCTCTGTTGTGTAGTAAATTACTTATCTTTTTCATAGCCTTAACATATTCTATTGTATATTTGCCATTATAGCAAATTTAGATATAAATAACAACACCATAAACATTGTTAAACAAAAGCCTATGGTGTGATAAATATCACAACTTAATTTGTTCTCTTTTATGATTTAACAGACCTTATAATTGTAGCTCCACCTGCTAAGTATTCCTTATCATAAAACACTACAGCTTGCCCAGGTGTGATTGCTCTTTGCGCCTCTTCAAACACTACTTTTATTGTATCTTTGTCTACTCTAGAAACAAGACAATTTGCAGGCTTTGCACTATATCTTACTTTAGCTTGTAGATTTACTGGCTCCCTTATATCATCAAACATTATAAAGTTTACTTTATCTGCTATAAGTGTTGTTGCAAATACCTCTTCATTGCTACCAAGAACGACTTCGTTAGTTTTTGGATTAATTTCAACAACATACATAGGCTTTCCAAATGTAACACCAAGACCTTTTCTCTGCCCTACTGTGTAATGGATTATTCCCTGGTGTATTCCAAGTATATTACCTTCAAGATCTACAAAGTTTCCTTTTGGAATCTCTGTATGGATTTGTCTCTGAACAAAACCCGAGTAATTGTTATCAGGAACAAAACAAATCTCCTGTGAGTCTGACTTTGAACCTACTTCAAAATCAAAACTACTCGCAATTTCACGAACTTCATCTTTTGAAGTAAAATCACCAAGAGGCATTAATATATATTTAAGCTGATCTTGAGTTAAGTTGTAAATCGCGTAAGTCTGATCTTTCTTTTCTTCACTAGATTTCTTAACTAATACTCTACCAGTCTCTTTATCTTCAATAAATTTAGCATAGTGACCTGTTGCAACGTAGTAAGCGCCAAGATCATGTGCCTTTTTTATAAGTGCGTCAAACTTAACATACTTATTGCAAGCTATACACGGATTTGGAGTTCTACCATTAAGATACTCATCTGTAAAGTAATCAACAACAGTTTCTTTAAATACATCTTTAAAGTTAATAACGTAAAATGGTATACCTATCTTCTGTGCTACACGTCTTGCATCTTCTACCGCCGAAAGACTACAACATCCGCCTTCAGATTCATAAAACTCATCTTCTAAATCATCATCTTTCCATAGTCTCATAGTTATACCTATAACATCATAGCCCATTTCTTTTAGTTTGTAGGCCGCAACAGTACTATCTACTCCACCACTCATTCCTACTACTACTTTTTTCTTGTCAAGCTTTGCATCGTCATTCGTAGAAAACATTAATTCTTTTGACATTTCATCACCTTTTATTCCTTTAAAATAAAGAGTTTAAAAGACTCTCTTAATAAATCACGCCTACTTTAAAGTAGACCACAATAGTATAACACAAGTGTAAGTAAAAAAATAGAAACTAGGAATTCCTAGTTTCTACTATTATAAATGAATATCTTTATTGATATTAGTAATCGCCTTCGTCACCATGATCGTGATCTAATTCATTTGGATTAAAATCACCAAGTTCTTCGAATTTTCTACCAGTTCTATTTGAATAATCCCAAATAGCAGCTTTGATAGCTTGCTCAGCAAGTACACTACAGTGAACTTTAACTGGTGGAAGACCACCAAGGGCTTCGATAACTTCTCCATTAGTAAGTTTTAACGCTTCGCTAATAGTTCTACCAATAATAAGTTCCGTTGAAACACTTGAAGACGCAACAGCTGATCCACAACCAAATGTCTTAAACTTACAATCAACAATTACATCGTTCTCTATTTTAAGATATATTTTCATTATATCTCCACATTTTACATTACCTACTTCACCAACACCATCTGCATTTTCTATTACTCCAACATTTCTTGGGTTTGTAAAGTGCTCCATTACATTATCGCTATACATATTATTTTCCTCCCTGAACCTTCTCATATAGTGGTGACATACTTCTTAATCTATCAACGATTGGGATTAAATTTTCTATAATATAATCTATATCCTCGGCTGTTGTAAAATCTCCAATTGTAAGTCTTAAAGAACCATGAGCTATGTCATGTTTAAGACCAATTGCCATAAGTACATGAGATGGATCAAGTGATCCTGATGTACAAGCAGATCCACTTGATCCGCCAATTCCAACTAAATCTAAACTAAGTAATAATGACTCACCTTCAATAAATTCAAAGCATACATTCACATTACCTGGGTGTCTTCGTTCTGGATGACCATTGAATTTAATATAAGGAATACTTTCCTCAATACCTTTCCTCAAACGATTTCTAAGTGTAACTAAATGTTCAACATGACTATCAAAGTTTTCGTTAGCTAATTCACAAGCTTTAGCAAAACCAACTATGCCAGGAACATTTTCAGTACCAGCTCTTCTTTTTCTTTCCTGAGCTCCACCTTCTATTAAATTCGTAATTCTTACACCTTTTCTAATATAAAGTGCACCGATACCT
>JBARWW010000335.1:0-4607 GCA_049647005.1 Acidaminobacteraceae bacterium
ATAGAGAACAATACTATATCGAATATAAGTATTGGTAATTTTAATAATAAAAAATCTAATATTATCAATATTATTACGAGTGTATTAACAAATAATATGCTGAATGAATTAAATATATTTGATGATAAATTAAGTGAAAGTATAAGAAATAGCGTATTTAATAAATTTCACAAGAAAATAGATTCAAGAAATGTATTTGCTAAAGTTAAGAGTTCAGACTCCTTTTTAACTAAAAAATATACTTATGATTTAATAGGAGGAAAACTTTCTTATAATTTGAAGGAAGAGAATGAAGATTCGCTAGAACATATGATGTTACTCGAAGAAATATATAATCAAAAGAGGTCGGTTCTAAATCTAAATAAAAGACTACTAGAAAACTTTAATTATATAAAAGAAAGATCTACTAGTGAATCAAAGAATATATTTGAAAAAAGTACAAACATATCAAATACTTATATTGATGAGCATAATAAGCTTGTTCAAAACTTAAGTAGTAGTAGTTCCATAAGTCAGAAATCAACTATTAATGAAAACTATATAAATAATAAAATTATAATATTAGAAAAATCTATTAATAAGACGTTTAAAAACTTTGTTAAACAAAATCTTATAAGTGGCATATCAGATATAGATAGCAATATGGATTTGAAGAATGATGTAAGTAAAATCAATGAGAAAGTAAATTTACTAAAACAGACAATTGATAATAATATAAGAAACACAATTGAGATTGCAATATTGACTAGTAAGAGAGTAGATAAAAACACACTAAATAAAACTGATATAGAGAATCATTTTATAGATGGTGGATCAAATTATAAAAAATTACTAGAGAGCAGTAGGCTTTTAACTTTAGAAGTTGATAAAAGCAGTAATTTATATATAACAAATTTAGAAACTGACATTTTAGATAAAAGCAGTTTTGTAAAAACTATTATAGATAATATATCAAAAAGCGGTGGACCAAATCCAAATTTTGTATCAAAAGAACTGAACTTTGTATCGGATTTTAAAAATATAGAATTTGAAAATATTGTAAAAAATCTAACTAGCATAAATCTACATAGCCAATTAATTAAAGATTTATCGCTAGATATGTCAAGAGAAAAATATAATAGCATAGTTAGTTTTTATAATTACGTGAAATACAATTCGAAGTATAACTCTGAGAATGATCATAAGAAAAATTTTGATGTATTTAAGTATAGTGTTGTAAGTGGAAATAATTTTTTAACTTTGAGCAATAGAAGCATTCAAAGCAAGAGTGAAAAGAGTTTTCATAATATTTTAACTTTGCTAAATGATATAGATGAGATTAGCTTTATTAACAACTTAGTAAAGTTAGAGTCTATAACAGATACTATAAATGAATACACGGGGGCCTACAAAGCTTATAATCCTAGCTTTATAAATCTTTTTAGTAGTCTAAATTATGCTAAAAATACAAATGAAGACATTGTGGATGGAAGTAAGAATACTTTAGATAATCTTAGTGAAATTAGGAAACTCAGTGAAATTAGATTAGAAACTCATATAGAAAACTATAGGCAGGTATACAATCGCATCCAAGTTAGAGAAGGTGAGATATTAAGGAAAAACGAAAAGTTAAAAGAGAGAAACAATCAAGAATCTAAAAATCAAGATTTATATTTAATATATAAAAACAACTCATATGATATGAGTCAAAACATTTCAAATAATAATGAAGCGATTCGTGAATATAAAAATGTATTTAATACTAGGCAAAAAAAATTAGCATTAAAAGAAGACAAAATTCAGATTATGAGTCAAAATATTCAGCCAACACATAACTCATATATCTTAAATAAACTAGTTAACAAGTTTAAAGTTAACGATCTTAAAGTTAACAATCTGAGCACCTATTTAAAGAGTCAGTTTGAAACAAATATGATTACCAATAATAAAAAAAATCTAAATAAAAATATATTTGAGAGTAATTTTATATCGAATGCTAATAATAGTGAATACATTAGTGTATTTAATAATTTAGTTCAAAATCTTGAATCAGATGTTTCAAATTATAGTACAAAAAAATATGAATTATTTAAGAATATGAAAAATAAAGTTGTAAATAAGATTATTAGCTCAGATTATTTATATAAGGAAATATATAAATCAGTTCTAGATTACAATTTAGTCGAAAATGTTAAAGCTACACATATATCAAAATCAGATAAGGCATCTACTTTAAATCAATCTATGAATATGAATTATATAACAACAAGTAAAAATGAAGATCATATAAGCATAAAAGCGTTTGAGAAAGTCAGTAAAGAAGTAGTTGTCTTAAAGGAAAAGATAAAAGATATGGAAGCAAAAAATAGCATAAAGAAAAAGACACCAAAATCTAAGTCTACAATATTTGATAGTTTGTCTGACAAAGAAAGACTTGAAAGACAACGCAGGGGTGATTTCTAATGACGATTTCAAAAAACAATAAAGCAAAAATAATAGTTCTAGATAAAGATGGCAAGGAACAAAAGACCATACATGTGTTATTTAATCCAAACAAATACACTCTTTCAAAAAGTGTAAATATAAAGGATCACGCTATAAATAATGAAGATGAACCAACACTTCAATATCTAAATGGTGAATCTCAAAAGTTAGCGATGGAACTATTCTTTGATACATGGCACAGGAGAGATAAAAAGGATAAGGAAATAGAAGATGTAAGAAAGTACACTGATGAAATACGTGATTTGTTATATATAAAATCAGATGATCATCAACCACCCTATTGTCTTATAAGCTGGGGATCTCTTATATTTAAAGGTTACATGTCGGATGTAAGTGAAGAGTATACTATGTTTTCAAATGAAGGAATACCAGTAAGAGCAAATTTAACAGTTAATTTTATAGGTGTTCACACACTAAAAGAGCAGATGAAAAGAGCATCAAAACAATCTGCTGATAGAACAAAAGAGCGAACTATAAAAGAAGGGGATCAACTCTTTGGTATATCACAAAGAGAGTATGGAACACCTGATAACTGGCGACTAATTGCAAAAGCAAATAATATAAACAATCCTAGAAAATTAAAGGCCGGACAAAAAATAGTGATACCTTCTGTGGAGTGATGTAATGGGAAAATTTGAAGTTGGAAGCGATAAATTAAACGTAATGAAAATTATGGATAAATACAATAATATGGCTGTTCCATCTGTACAAGTTATGATTGAAGGTAAGGATATAGCAAATAAATCTTTTATGGCAGTAAATAATGTATCGGTAGAAACCTCAACAGAAAAAGCTGATATATGTACCTTCGAAGTTCTAAATGCCTATGACGTTGAAAAACTTGAATTTGCATGGGTTGATAAAGATTTTACACCAGGCAAAAAAGTTGAAATAAAATTTGGGTATGTGGATATATTAACAACAGTATTTGAAGGATTTATAACAGCGGTTACATGCGCGATTAGAAGTGATGAAACAATTGTACATGTGACATGCATGGATAAGTCGTTTGCTATGATGAAATGTCAGAAAAGTAGAATTTGGACAGAAAAAAAGCATAGTGATATTGTTGGCGATATATCAGGTTCATATGGATTAAGTAGCAAGGTAAGCGCAACGCAGCTTGATTACGCATCTATCTCGCAAAATGACTTGTCGGACTATAAATTTATAAATTTACTAGCTGATTATAATGGTTTTGAATTCTTTGTAACTGGAAGTACACTCTATTTTAGAGATAGGAGCAAAGACCTTTCATCAGCGATACTTTTAACAGTTGGAACGGACGTTGCTAGCTTTGAATACACAATTGATATAGGAGAGCAGATAGCAGCAATAGATGTGAAAGGATATGGACTTGAGAAAAAGCTTATAAAAGGAAAGGCAACATCTGTAACTAAGTTAGGTAATCAAATGGATGGAGTTTCAATTATAAAAAAACTTATTGGTGAAAATAGCGTTAAAGAGTTAAATGGTAGTTTTTTTAGTGATAAAGATGCAGAAATATTTGCAAAAGGTCAATTACAAAAACAATCGCAGAAATTTGTTAGAGCAAAAGCTGAGGTTATTGGCATACCTGAACTTAGAGCAGGGCGATTTATTAGCATAAAAGGTATGTGGGCAACAAAAGAAAAACTTTTTTATATAAAGAACTGTCAACACACAATGGATGAAGAGGGCTATAGCACAAGACTTGACTTAGAGGGGAACTCGATATGAATAGTTTTTCAGGAAGCGACATAAATCAACATAAAATATATGGTGTTATGGTGGGTGAAGTAACGAATATACAAGATCCAGATAAAATAGGCAGGGTAAAAGTTAAGATGCATGATCTCTACGAAGATTTAGAAACTGACTGGATTAGAGTTGTTAGTCTCTACGCTGGAAAAGATAGAGGTAATTTCTTTTTACCAGAAGTTGGTGATGAAGTTCTTATAAGTTTTAAAAATGGAAACATAGATACACCATTTGTTATAGGTTCTCTTTGGAATTTAACTGATAAGCCACCAGAAGAAAATTCAGATGGTAAAAACAATATAAAAATGCTTAAAACACGCTCAGGTCATACTGTGACCCTTGATGATACAGAGGGAAAAGAAAATATAAATATAAAAACAGCA
>JBARWW010000336.1:0-7338 GCA_049647005.1 Acidaminobacteraceae bacterium
CCTAAAAATTATAAAACTATAGAGAATATTGCTGCTCCTCCAATTACCCAAACTGAATATACTTTTGTAAGTGCCATAACACCAACATTTTCACCATAAGCTGTTACTGGCATACCACCAAAAACACCTGATTATATTGTTCCTATACCATTTTCATTAATTCCTAATATTATCATTTAAATCGTAGCATTAAACAACAATTCGAATATTTCAACCTTTTTATTACCAGTAATGTAATTGGAATTCATATCATTTTATGTATCAAATAAATTTTTATGCAATATTGATCATAATTTCTTATAAATTCATTCTTTTATTATTTTTTTGAATAAAAAAAGCAAGTATTGGATGTGTTTGACACCCATACTTACTCTCTATTAAATATAAACAATGTTTTATAAGCAAACTTAATCAGCTTTAGATATAAACTTGAATTATAAATAGTATTTTTTAATTATCTCTTCAGCTATTTTTATGCCATCTATTCCTGATGAAACTATTCCACCAGCATATCCAGCTCCTTCACCACATGGGTATAATCCAGATATATTTGTAGATTCAAATGTTTCTAAGTCTCTATTTATACGAACTGGAGAAGATGATCTTGTTTCTGGTCCTGTTAGTATAGCTCCATCCATATCAAAGTCATTTAACCTATTTGCAAAATTAGGAATCGCCTCTTTAATAGCATCTACAATAAATGACGGAAGGTAGTCATAGGGAGAAACTCTTTCAACACCTGGCGTATAAGTAGATTTTACTTCTGTTTTATAATTTACACCTTTCATAAATTCACCAACGCTAATGTATGGCGCTTTATAAGTTTCACCAGCAACTTTAAATGCATCATTTTCTATTTTTCTCTGTAGATACATTCCATCTAGTGGATGGCCTTTAAAATAATCTTCTGGCGTTACCGATACTAAAATAGCACTATTGCTATTTTCATGGTCTCTTGCGTGATAACTCATACCATTAGTTACAACTGAAGCTTCTTCAGAACTTGCTGCTACTACCATCCCTCCTGGACACATACAGAAGGTATAAACAGCTCTACCATCTTCTGTAGTGTGAGTTAAATGATAGTCTGCTGGTCCAAGAATCTGAATAATATCATAATCTTTGTACTGAGCTTTATTAATCATCTTTTGAGGATGTTCTATACGCATACCCATAGCAAAAGGCTTTGGCGTTAAGCTAACACCTTTTTTATGAAGTTCTTCAAATGTATCTCTTGAACTATGTCCAATTGCAAGTACAATTACATCCGACTCTATTAGATCGCCATTTTCTAATTTAACAGCTTTTATAATGTCATTTTCTATAACTAAAGTATCTACCTTAGTTGAGAATCTCACCTCCCCTCCAAGTTCAATAATTTTACATCTCATAGTTTTAACTACATCTTTTAATAAATCTGTTCCAATATGCGGCTTATTCTTATATAGAATTTCATCAGGTGCTCCATTATTAACTAATTCCTCAAGTATTTTATTACATCTTAGGTCTTTACTTCTAGCTGTTAACTTTCCATCTGAAAAAGTTCCTGCTCCACCCTCACCAAACTGAACGTTTGATCTTGTGTTTAACTTTCCGCTTTTCCAGAACTCATCAACAGATTTTGTTCTAGCATCAACGTCTTCACCTTGCTCTAATATTAATGGTTTGTAGCCCATCTGCGCAAGTATAAGGGCTGCAAACATACCTGCAGGTCCAAATCCTACTATAATAGGTCGCAAGTTTAACTTAGTGACACCTTTAGATGGATACACGTAATTTTTCTCAGGTGTAACTGATAAAAATTTATGAGTTGCTAAAAGTTTCGCTTCATCATTGCAATTAAAATCTATAGTATATACTAGCTTTGCTTTTCCTTTTCTAGCATCGATTGATTCTTTATGAATTTTATAATCTAGTACATCTGACTCTGGAATTCTTAGCTTTGTTGCAATTGCCTTCTTTATGTTTATTTCATAGGTTAGGCTAAAGTTCATTTGATTTATTCTAAGCATTTTTTGCTCCTTTAATGTATAAGTGTTATTACAGTATATGATTATATGCGAAATATGCATTTACATCAATATAAATATACGGCTATCTTTACTTACATTAAAAAAGATGAACTAAAGCTAGTCCATCTTTCTAATACATAATAGTAGTTCATTTAGAACATTTTCTATTTAAACCAAATAGCTATTTCTTTTTCTGCTTCTTCTGGATTTGCCGATCCGTGAACCGAGTTTAGTTGGACGCTATCACCATATAGATATCTTATAGAACAAGGTCTAGCTTTTGCTGGATTTGTTGCACCATGTATATCACGAACAACATTGATAGCATTTTGACCTCCAATTAACAAAACAACGACACTCGATGATGTCATAAACTCAATCAAGCTAGGATAAAAGTCGCGGTCTATATGCTCCGAGTAGTGCTTAGCAAGAACCTCTGCTGTTGGAACACACATATATGAATCTAGTATTGATAAACCATTTTCTTCATATATAGATATAATTTTTCCTATCAGTTTCTTTTTTACAGCGTCCGGTTTAATTAGTACAAGAGTTTTTTCCATAGCAACCACCTTCACATATAAATTTATTTGATGCGTCTACCTAAGTAGTAAGTATCATTATATATATATCCAAGTTTTACTTAAATAATCTATGATTTAAGTATATAAGTGGATGCTTTAAAAGTTATATGCTTTTTTACTACTGTGATTTGGAACTTTCTTCTTTATCCTTAGCCTCATTCTCAAGCATTTCCTTTTCTGTTTTAAAATCCTCTTCAAGCTTTAGCTTGTACTCATCACTCCACTTTGCATATGCTTCGTTTAAATCAACCATGCCAAGTTCTCTTGCTCTATTTGTTATCTCTTGGTCAGTCATGGCCCTATCATCTTTATCAAACACAAGACTTAGTGCTCCATATATAATAAGTACTATACCTATAAACATAAATACAGAATACTTTATTAAGTTTTTATAATTTAAATTCATAACTTCACCATCTTCTACTCATTTAATGCACTATCTATTGTAGGCCATATACTTTCTTCTTCAAATCCTCTCCTCCAAGAAGCTACTCCTGCAAGATTATATTTGTGTACAATATCAATCTTAGACTCTATTGATTTATTATCTTCAAACCAAATCTTATTAAGAGAACCATCAATTATATATATACTATAGTATTGCTTGGCATTTTCATCCCATATAAGGTCTAATTCATTCTCTTCAATATATGCTTTAGCATATTTCATAGTTAATACTTTTGAATTCACATTCATTTTATTAGCTACTGTTTTAGAAGGAGTCTCTGTCCATACTCTCATATAAAAAGGTAGTCCCAAAACTACTTTTTCACTTGGAACTATATCTGTTATCTTCTTAATATTTCTATCAGCCCAGTTGTAAGATGCAACCGATCCACTAATTGGACTACTTGCCCAATACTCATCATAGGTCATGATAACAAGGTAATCGATTACTCTACCAATCTCTGCCCTATCTATACTCTTTGACCAATTATCGCTTCCGTCCATAACTGTAACGTCTACAGATAATAGTATATTATTTTGTCTTAACATTGTTGCAAGCTCGCTGATAAATACACTAAAGTAATACTTATCTTCAAGATACATATTTTCAAAATCAACATTTATGCCATCATATCCATTGGCTATAGAGTCTGCTACAAGTCTATTAATTAAATTTTCACGCGCCGATGAAGACTTTATAAAAGCACTTGTTTTATCAAGATTTGTGAAATCATTTTTGACTACTGGCCATACATTATAACCTCTTACTTTAGCCCACTTATAATAACTGGCTCCATAAGTTGATTTCAAATTACCTTCTGTATCTTTTAATGCGTACCATATAGGAGATATAACGTTTAGGCCCTGCATGTATCCAATATCATCTGTGTTTGGATTCCCATTTGCAGCGTATTCCCATGTTAGGTTTATTTTTTTATCTAGATCTTTTGTTAGCTTAGTTTCTTCCTTTTTCACAACTTTTAAGTTTTCTACATTTCCTTTTCTTACTAATCCATATATTAGATTTGGTGTAATTACTTCTGTGTAGTTTTCACCACTATCACCAGTTATATATTCTTCACTACCAGAAGATTTATATACATTTATAATATCTGTATCTCTATTATCACTTATAATCGAGTCTTTGTTAAATATAATTGATGATTTATTTATACTAGATACGCTATAGTTTTTGTATTCATTTCTAAGTAAGATGTTTTTTCTATCCTCACCTATTACTTTTTGAATTTTAAAATATGGTTTTACAAATTCAAAATTAACATAAACTCCTTCAGATTCTTTTATAAAGACTGCTTTATCTTGTGATATAAGTTCATCATTTATCTTAAGCTCACTTTTTCCAAAGTAATACTTAATAAGAGTCTGTCCATCAGATAAGGATACAATATCTTCGTCTCTATCGTAATCAACAAATACATTTAGTTTTTTTAGGCGATCAATTTTAAGCATAGACTCATCTTTTAAATGATTGTATTCAATTAGTTCGATTTTTTCCTCATCTATATTATCTTGATCTACAAACATCATATATAGTTGGTCTGTTTTATCAATTTTTATATATATATTAAGGTAATATACGCTTGCAAGTATTAAACTTAATACAATCACTAGTGCAAATATTAGTTTTTTCACTCTTACCTCCCACATTTATAAATGTTATGCACATATCCACACAACACTCTTAATAACTTCCAAATATTATAGTCGAATACTTTGTGGATTTATGATTTTTGTGTATAAGTATTTTAAGGCCTTTCATAAGTTATCCTCATTATACACAAACTATCCACAGTTCTATTTATGTCTTTCTACAGTAAATCTGTACATTTTGTACACTTCATGTGGATTAATACCACCTTTGTTTAAAGCTATTTTAATTTGTTCTTCCACGCTATTTATACCTTCAAGATTGGGAAGTAGAAGTCCACGTTTATAGTCAGATTCTACTATAAGTCCATATATTTTAGGGTCAAGTTCATCTATATCATTGATAAATTCAGGTTTTGAAAGAACATCTACACTTATTATAAGTGAACATAATTCTGATTTATCAACTGTTTCAAATCTACTATCCATACTTGCTGATTTAATTGCATTCTCAATTATTTCTTCCCCAAGGTTCTTGCATATGGGGCTTGTTGTACCTATACAACCTCTAAGACCAGAATCTGTTTTAAGTGATACAAATACACCTGCTTTATCACTAAATAGTTCTTTACTAGAAGACTTTGGAAGGCTAATTTTTTTTTCTTTTAATATATATTTTTCTATAGCTTTTCTAGCAAGTTTCACATAGTCACTTTCGTTATCCTTAATAACTTTTAGTTTACATTCTTTATCTTCTATTATCGCTTCAAATATTTTACGAGAGTTATCACGTTTTATATTTTTAAATGAAATAACTGAGTATCCAACGCCAAATGGGTATTCATAAGAGTATCTTTCCACATTAAAGTCATGGCTCTCAAGCACACCAAGCAGTACATCTATAGATTTTTTACCACATTCTCCTGCTTCTTCACATATAGCTGGATCAAAGTTAATAGCTGAGACAATGTCTTTACCGAGGATTGCTTTCTGATACATTTGATCAAACTTAACACCATTTTCACTAAAAGAATAGTTATCTGTGTCCATAAGTTTATGAGATAAGTCGCCACTTGCAATTACTACAATACTTTTACTTTTATGTTCTATCACATTTCTAATACATATGCCAAACTTATATAACTCTGATGCTGAAAGAAATCCGTAGTTAATAGATACTAGTTCATAGTCGCTATATTTTTTATCTATAAAATGAAGTGGTACAAGTACGCTGTGATCAAGGTTTTTATCTATATCGAAGCGATCTGCTAAATCATCGTTTATCCTAGCAATAGGTATGCCGCACTCCATCGCTTCTATTATAATATCTTCCTTTAAATCAAAGTCATTTTTCTTTGTAACTCGAACTTGCCTAGCCTCGAATGCTGACAAATCACCAAATAAAAGTTCGTCATCTCTAATAGTTATAGCGTCTGAAAACAAGGGTCCATGCGGGCTGATAATTATAATAGTTTTGGGCTTAATTTCTGCAATTTCTTTGGCAACTTTCTCCATCGCCTCTAAAGTTTTTCTTGCTTTATACTGCTCGCCCATACCAACTTCAGCTACTAACACTGGTGGGTGTGGCATTATAAATCCACCTGATATACTCATAAACTCACCTCTCACTTTACAAAAATGATAATAACACTTTTATCTTATATTTATTTTACTTACTAGTCTTTATATACCCTTTACTTATAAGTTTATTTACATGATCATCAACTTTACTATCAATGTTAATGCCGTATTCATCTTCAAGTACAAACATCATAGAAACAGCAACCTGTGCTACATCTAGCAGTTCCGAACACATCATATCGATTATTTCTTTATCTCCTTTATCTACGTCTTCGCCGTTTAGTCCTCTAAATTTACCTACTACTTGAGCAAGCTCACCTGCTTCTTCCATAAGTTTAAGGCATGTTGATTCAAGCCCTGGCTTTAGGTTGTTTAGTTTTGGCAAACTTATTTTTTTGAATATAGCGTCTTCCAATATTTTTCCTCCTCTATATGTACACTTGATTATGTCGTTTAATATTAATTAGTTCATTTTCCATTTCTTATTATACTATCATTTACTTATGAATTTGTGTCTAGAATGTGAAAAGTATATTAATATTGTCACTTTTTAGTGATGGGTCAATAAGTGCTTTTGAGATTATGTATTTATAGATTACACTAATATTGTTTTTATATAATATAGCGTAAAATATAGACTTATACCTATAAGCTCGAAAATTTATCCACATGTGGATAAACTATTATCAAGCGGATATGAATACCTAATTTCTAAAAAAGATGGCACAGCTTATAATTATTCGAATTATTATCGTGATAATTTTGTTACTATCATGAAGAAGCTAAACATGGATCACAAACCTCATGACTGTAGACATACTTTTGCAACTCTTATGACTCATGCAAAAGCTGATACAATTTGGCTGCAGACAATAATTGGTCATGCTAACTATGAAACTACTGCCAATATTTATACTCATAAGGATATAGATGAACTGAAAAAAGCAATTGATCTAATTTAATACATTTTGTAGATATACTACAACTTTTTTTAAGTAATATTTGCATGTTACGTGTATGTTGTTTGCATGTTACGCCTGTAAATCCTTGCTATTTTACACTGCCTAATATTTTTACAAAAATAAAAAAGCCTGAAATCTCAAAGA
>JBARWW010000337.1:0-7163 GCA_049647005.1 Acidaminobacteraceae bacterium
CGATGACTAGCCTATCATTTTCCTTTGAATAAAAATTGTTTTTATATAAGAGAATAATAATATTACTTGATAGCATTACTATTAGAATCAATATCATTAATAAATTTTTGTATTTTCCAATAAATGAAATTGGCTTATTTGTGTATTCAACAGTTTCATCCAATTTAATATTACTTAATCCAAAACTTTGTAAAGTTTTGGAATTTAATTTATATACTTTCTTAGATTCAGATATTTTTATACTGTCTGTAGATTTACCATCCGCTATTTGTAGAAGAATTAAAGTTGCATCAACTCCAGAAAGATAGGCATTGCTAAAATAGCCACCTACAATTGGAAGTTCATCATAAAAACTCCAAAAACTAAATATTGGAATTTCAGTATTATCCATTATTTTATTAAATCCACTTTCATAAGAGTATCTATTGCCTTCGTCATCCATGTTAAACATAGTAAAGAAAACAATTGAATTTTCAGGAAAACCTTCAATCTGGCTTTTTAAAAATTTAACATTATTATTTAAAATCATTTCAACATTTAAATATCCTCCACTACTTGTATAATCATTAATTTCTAGGGCAATTGATCTAGTCGTTACTTGATCCTCACCTAAAATATACACGTTTTGTGTTTTGGGAAATAATTTTATAGCAAATTCAATATTGCTCTTAATATCTATGTTTTCATATACACCGGTAAACCTTGATCTATCCATATCATAAAGATAGTTTAATCCACTAAATACAATTTTTGCATCTCCAAATAATTCACTACTATTTTTATTTAAAAATAAAAAGGCACTATCGTCAGTAGCTATTATATAATCTATTTTTTGATCTAGGTATTTATTATATAAGTAATTAAATATTTGCTTTAGATGTGTATCTTCACTAAACCGTTTAACATCCATATATTCAACATATAAATTATAATTAACATCACTTTCATTAAGGGTATCAATTACAGCTTTAACTTGTGATTTAGTCCATATATTTTCTGAGTCATACGAATTAAGGATAAGTATATTTTTATCTGATTCATCGTAAGAATACGTTACTACAGCACTTATAATAAAAAGTAATATTACAATAATCCATCTGCAACATGTTTTCAAGTTCAATACCCCCTTTCTCTCTTAACTAATTTTAAGGTTAAGAGTAAATGATGTTCCCATATTTTTTTGACTTTCACATTCTATTGTTCCAGCAAATGAACTTTTCACAATGTTATACACAACATTTAGACCAAGTCCACTTGAGCTTTCACCAAATTTCGTCGAGAAAAATGGTGTGAATATATCATCTATATGATCTAGTCCAATTCCAACTCCATCATCTAAATAACGAATTATTAGTCTATCGTATTTTTTTTCTGCTTCAATTTTAATAAATCCTTTACTACGGCCTTCAAAGCCATGAACTATAGAATTTGATATTAAATTGTATAGTATCTGAGTTAATTTATATGAATCAATTTCGACAATTAATGCTGAGTTGCATTTGATTTCTACATTAATTAACTTTTCACTCTGACTTAATTCAAATGAAGTAATTATATCTTCAATTAGAGACTTTAAATTATGACTAGTCTTTTTATCTAATGTTTTTTCAACTGCGAGTTCTTTAAAATTATTTATTAAATATTTGGCTTTTGATAAATTTCTTGCTAAAAAACTAATTGATTCATCAAACACATTTAAAAAATTATTAAAATCCGATTTCTTTAGAGATTCATTTTCTTGTTTTTCTATAATTGATTTAAGCTCCAGCTCAAGAAAACTTACTATAGTTATTGAGTTCCCTAAAGGTGTATTTATTTCATGTGAAATTCCTGATACCAAATAACCTAGTGAAGCTATTTTTTCAGTATCTATTAATTGTTTTTGTGTGCGCTTAACTGTATCTAATGTATCTCCAAGGCGCTTGTTAGTAGTTATGAGTTCTGATTTTTGCTCCTCTAATTGCCTCATTGAACTTTCTAAGTGCTCATTTGTAAAGTGAAGTTCTTCCGTTCTCCTTTGAACATTATTTTCAAGTTTTTCATTTTGAATATTGATTTTTTCAAAAAACAACTTTTGACGAATTCGCATTTGTTCAATGGAATTTATAAGTTCACCAATTTCATCTTCACGATTTATATGTTTGGGGCTTATTCTTATGTCATAATTACCCTCACCAATAGCAGCTATTTCTGGTAGTATTTCTTTAATTGGTCTTATTATTTTAACTCCAATTTTATAGCCTATGATAATTGCAACAAGAACAATTGCAACAATTGCAATCAACAATTTTTTAATTAATAGATTTCTATCTTTCAAAACTTCTTCTTTTGGAACTGTAATGCCTAGTATCATATTATTTCTTAGTCTATTAAAGGACATAATTTTCTTCTGATCATTTCTCCATACATATTCAAAAACATCGTGATCTATACTAGTTATATACTTTTGAATATCTTCAAACTTTGAATCTTCAATCGACTGTAAAAATTCTCCGTTTTCTATTGTTGGATGAAAAAGTATTTCGCCTTGATCTTTCATGATAAAAGCATATCCAGTTTCATAAATTGATATACTTTCTAATCTTGTAATCAGATCGTCAAAATAATAATCAGCTCCCACAATTGCGATAACTTCTCCATCAATAATTACAGGTGATGTATATGAAATATATGTTATTTCTTTATCATCTTCAGTGTTTCCTGCATATAAATCAGTCCAATATGGCTTTTTTGTTCTAAGTGGAACGTAGAACCATTGTTTTCCAACTGTATCTCCATCATAAAATGAAATTGGAAATTCATTTTCTCGAGTAACAATCCCGTCCTTATCTAAATCAGCATACCAGACGTCATTTGGCCTATTTTGAAGTTTAGGTACAAAAAATACATACACACTGTTTGAAATGCTATTGATTTGAGCTACAGATTTTATATGTAACTCTAAACTTTTTTTATATTCATCCATATATTCAAGACTTTCTTTAGCCTTTTTATAATCAAAAGTAGTTTCAATTACATAAGATAATTCTTTTACTATATTTTCAGTGTTTATAAGTTCATTATCAATCTGCAGCATATGTATATTTGAGGCAGAAAGCAATCTTTCATGAGATTCTTCCTCTAATATATTTGTCAAAATATTGTACGTTAAGGAAACCAATACAATCGAAGTAAATAACGTTAAGCCTATTATTGTAAATATAACTTTAGTTGACAGTTTTTTCATATCAGCACCTCACTCTTAACATACTATTATTCATATACCCTTAAACGCCTATTATTATTTATAATTTTCTGATTATATATAAAGTTCTTGAAGTTATATTTATAATCGATAAATCAGAAAAAAAAAAAGCGCATATGCGCTTTTACAAGTTTTCAAATATTCTCTTAACATCTTTAATTTTAGTTCGACTTAGCAAACAACTCTTACCATTATTTAAAAGTATCTTTGTAGATGCATAAGATAAGTTTAGCTCCGATATACTATTAATATTTACTATATTTGCTCTATGCGCAAGTATAAATCTATCATCAAGTTCTTTTATGATTTCATTTAGGGTCCCGTAAAATTCAACCATTTTTTTATCTGTAACTATCCTTAACTTCTTACTATTGTTTAGAGTTTCTATATAGATGATATCAGACATCCTCACACTATGCATTGTGCTTCCTGAATTGATAATTATCCTTTTTTCTGTATCATTTATAGCCTCACAAATACACTTAGTGAGTGACTTTTCTAACTTTTCTTCAAACTCAGTATTTTTTTCAATAAAATCAGAAATATCCAAATTGTATTTAAATACATCAAAACTCTTAGCAATATGACTTGAAAGATATATAATTTTACTTTCCGAATCAACACGTCTTATTTCTCTTCCTAAATTTATACCAGTTTTTTCATAACCAAGCTCTATATCAAGTACAAATAAATTCTCATCACTATACTCTGTAGAGCAAATAAATCTTTCAGCTCGAGCGTAACTTGGAAATTCAAGCACTTCAAGTTTTAAGTTAAGTGACACAAGTACAGTATCAATTACTGTTTTAATCTTTTCCCTTATGCTATTATCATCTTCGCATATTATAATACTACTTATCCCCATACTACACCCCTAACTTATTTTACTTTTATTAACTATTCATATATAAATATACATATTAATATTTTAATTTATTAAGCTCAATATGTCATTAATTATTTATTAAATTTGTTTGTTTCTTTTGGTAATTCTTGATAGAATAGATTGAGTATTTCAAATATTTTGCAAATACTTGCTAATGTTTTAATATTTTTATAACTTACGAGGGGTGTTTTTATGAAAAAGAACTTTTTAGCCAACAAAATCGAAAAAATTGCTACATATTCAGCAGAAAAGTCAGTGAATAAATGTTTAATCGTTATTCTTGAAGAACCAAAGATGCCAAAAGCATTACTTAAAAAGAATAAATAAATAATTAATCAAAAAGGGGCTGTAGATTATACAAGCTCTTTTTTGTACATATAAATATAATATTACTATCTAGTTAATTCTACCTTTTGAAAAAACATATTACTATTTATGCTAGTAAACATATTAATTTTTTCATATTTTTCTAATATTTTATCAGCATTGTAGAGCCCAATTCCTCGACTATTTCCCTTTGTTGAGTATCCGCGTTCATTTAAACTCGATACATCAAAACTAGCTGAAAATGAATTTGACACAACTATCTCTGTCGAACATTTGTTTTCAAGTATATTTATAAATACTTTTTTTCTCTCTGATAACTCACTTGCTTCAATAGCATTATCAAGAATTATGCCAATAACTCTTGATAAATCTAACATGTCAACACTATGGTCTGATAGCTGATTTGACTGATCTATTGAAATTGTAAAATCTAGTTCTTTTTTTATCATATCACTCACTTTACTTATAATAAGACCCTTTAAACCAGGTTCTTTTAAGTACTTTAGCTCATAGTACTGAAGTATTTTTTCATCATCATTAACATATGAAAGAGATTTTAGAAAATCCATCGCTCCTTCATTATCATTTGCTTCTATGTAGCCACCAAGTGTACGTATAGAGTTTCCATAGTCATGCTTAAAACTCTTTATGTTATCCATAAGCTCTTCCATAACATCTATATATATCTCACGTTTCTTCTTTTCTTCACTTATGCTCTTTATAAGTTTCTCTTTTACAGATAAGTTGGATTGAAATAGTATTAGGGCAACATTGGTTGAAAGTAATATAAGTATCATCGCTAAATTATAAACCTGACTTTCAACTTTAGCAGAATCTGTTGCTATATACACCCAAAAACCTGAAAGTATAAGTAGATTTAAACCAAGATACAATATAGTTTTATGTTTTTCGGATTCTTCAACATAATTATTAAATTGAATCTTTTTAAATATCATAAGCGCAAGATTAAGAAGTATAAGCGATATTGCAACTATCATTAGATGAAGTATAATATTATACTCACTTATTGTTTCTAAATTAATTTCTATATTCATTACAACCATAAGAGTTACAGCGCTTATAATCTCTGATACCATAAGTATCGAATATGTAACTAATGAATATATAGTTGACTCCTTAACATTCTTATTAAAAATCATATAGTTAAATAAGGTAACAACTATATATAAAACTGCAATTTTAACTACGCCTGTAAGTAATCTTGCACCACTTCCAATCGAAATCGTTAAAACTATAAACATAAATGATATTTTTTTAAAGTTCCCTTTAAGTTTTATGCCTTGAAAATTTGCTAATATAAAAGTATATAAAAAACTTGATACCATTGCTGATAAAATTAAATTTGCTGAACTATACATTTATTCTCCCTCGAACATTATTTTAAGTACTTCTATTATACAATAGAAAATCCACTTATCACAGTGGATAAGTGGATTTTAATCAATATTATTTAATAAATGTTCGTATTGTTTTTTCTTTTTTCTTTGTGAAAGGTTGATGCAGTAATGTATGTGAAAACTTAGATTTTTTTATAATCATTGACTTTTTATGTGAGAAAGTCTCAAAAGAGAATTTACCATGATAATTACCCATTCCACTATTTCCATTGCCACCAAATGGCATGTCACTATTACCAAAATGCATCATTACTTCATTTACACAACCACCACCAAATGGAATCTGCTCAATCAAACGATCGGCAACTTGATCATTCTCAGTGAATATATAACAAGCTAGAGGTCTATCACCTTCATTTACTTTTGCAATTACATCTTCCAAATTATCATATTCTAAGATTGGAAGTATTGGACCAAATATCTCTGAGAACATAGTTGGATGATCATGATTTAAATCTATTAAAATAGTCGGTTCTATTTTTAGTGAATCTCGATCGTATTCTCCACCATAAAATATATTTTCAGGTGTTAAGTATGATATCAATCTATTAAAACTCTTCTCATTTATAATTCGTGGATAGTCTTCTAATTCAATTGGACTATCTCCTAGACTTTCTTTTAGATATGATGCAATTTCCTTTAAAAGTTTTTCTTTAACACTTTTTTGAACTAACACATAATCTGGAGCTATGCATGTTTGACCAGTGTTTAGTGTTTTTCCCCACACAAGACTTTTTGCAGCTTGTTTTATGTTTGCATCACTATGAACAATTGCAGGGCTCTTTCCACCAAGTTCTAATGTAACCGGAGTAAGATTATAAGAAGCTCGTTTCATTATTTCTTTTCCTACATTTGGGCTTCCAGTAAAGAATATATGATCAACCCCGTATTCTATTACAGCATTTACCTGAGAGTTTCCACCTTCTAAAACTTTTATGTATCGTTCGTCAAAAATCTCCGATAGTATAAGCTTAACTATTTTTTCAACATTTGGAGAATTAGAACTCATTTTTATAAGTGATGTATTTCCAGCTCCAATCGATCCAACCAGTGGTATCATAACAAGATTAAATGGATAGTTCCATGGAGATACTAAAAGAGAAACACCTTTAGGCTCTGAGTATACAACAGATTTACTTCCAACTAGATAAAATGGTGCCTTAACTTTTTGAGCTTGCATCCATGATTTAAGATTTTTTATAAACTTATCAATTTCTTCATATACCACTACTATTTCTGTAAAATATGATTCAAACGATGATTTTCCCAGATCTTTTTGTAGTGCAAA
>JBARWW010000338.1:0-1584 GCA_049647005.1 Acidaminobacteraceae bacterium
TGTTAGCACTTGCTTTAGTACTAGGCATTACAAGCACAACGCTTGTTACTTTTGCATCGCCATCAAGTTGGGCAAAAGATGATTACTTTTTACTAAACTACGAAGAACTCCTTAGTGATGAATTAATAAAACAATCAAAACTTTCTCAAAACATCAACAGAGAAGAGTTCGCAGAATTAGCGATTAGACTATATTCAAAGGCAAGTAGACAAGATTTTAATCTAATGTCAAAGAAAAATCCTTTCCTAGATACAAATAATGAATATATATCAATGGCTTATAATGTTGGTCTTATAAATGGTACAAGTCAAACAACTTTTTCACCAACAGAAAACCTTACACGAGAGCAACTTGCAATGATTATTTACAATGAACTAAGAATTCTTGGTGTAAATACATCATTTGATAGCAATGTTTCTATAGTAGATAAATCAAGCATATCAACTTGGGCGCTTGACGCAGTTAAATTCTGCGTGGATAGTGGAATTCTAACAGGTGATGATAATGCTTATATAAAACCACAAGATAGGGCAACAAGAGAACAAGCGATTGCAATTGTAAGTAGAGTTGCAAAAAAATATTCTTGGATAGAAGAGGTAGAAGTAATGAGCGCTTCATCATATAAAGATGTAAATGGATTTAGTGCACCTATTGCTTCAAAAACGGACTTACTTATATACAAACCTGATAATTCAACTGTAGCGCTTAGAATATACCATAATGGAATTGAAAATCTAAATACAGTTTTTAATTTTAAGAAACTAGATAAACAAATTTTAGATATATTGGATAAGAATAATTTATATAACTACGAAACAAGCTTTATGGTTTCAGAGTATGTTAAGGATAATTGGGACAATACAAATAAAACCTTTGTGTTTGAATCAACTAAATACTTTAAAAATGGAAGCATGTTAAGTTTGAAACCAAGTGGCAGCTATGTTCAAGTAAAATCAGGTAGCTATTTAGAAATCAATATTTATAAGTAATGGGGGTGTCTTATGTATATAAAAAATGGATTAATAAAAAAAACAATTTCATGTCTACTAATTATAATACTTGCACTTTCATCAATCCCTCTTTCAGAGATATCATATGCATCTCTTGACGCAGGCGATGGTATAAAAGTAGATTCTATTAGGCTAGTTCGTGAACATACTGGCTATACAACCGTTTCAGCATATGTTGAAATTACAGGTTCTGGTCTTGCTGGCGCTAATGTTCTATTTGAAAAATTAGGAATCGGTGGTGGTTATCAGCTTATGGGAACAAGTGATCCTGAGACTGGTAGTGATGGATTCTTAAAGTATATATTTACAGCTGAGGACGCATTACTATTATCTGGTAACGTAAGAATTGGCAATAAAAATGTAAGTCTTAACCTTGGAAACTTTCCAACGCTTAGTAGTGTTGGTCAAGAGACCATCAATGTTGATTCAAACGATGACTTGGTACTTACTGGTACAAACTTAGACAGTATTAAAGTATCGGGTGCGGCAGTTGGAGTAAAGGCTGAGTTTGGTAGAATTTTATCAAAAGAATTCTTCTATGGAACAACAGTAACTGATTCGCCTACTACAATAC
>JBARWW010000339.1:0-2664 GCA_049647005.1 Acidaminobacteraceae bacterium
TAGAGTTAATGATGCCTTGGGATGACTTAATACAGAAAACTTGCAAGGCATAAATAATTAAACTCACTAGGGATATCATATCGATATCCCTATTTTAATGCAATACATCTTTTATTACACGCTTACGTTTCAGACATAAAAATAGGAACCGTTACCATAATTATTAACACACTATTTTTACTCACATATATGTATATGACAAACTTCACAAATAAAGCTAAGGAGTCCTCTTATTTTAATTTATCAAAACTTCCTATTCTAGTAAATTTTTAAACAAGTAGCGAATTATACTCTTTTAAGATGCTTTCTGCAAAGTACTCTGATGAATATCTTAGAACGCTGTTTGTTGTATTTGAATAAATATATTTATATATTTCTTCATCTAAAAGCTTTAGTATTTTTTCTTCTATTTCATCATCACTAGTAAATATTAATCCATTTTCACCATCTTCTACAATGTTTAAGAAGGCGTCATCATCTGGACATATAACTGGTATAGTTGACGAAAGAGCTTCAATTACAGTCAGTCCTTGTGTCTCAAATCGAGACGCTACTACAAAGGCATCTCCAAGTTTATAATAATATCCGATTTGATCCCAAGGAACACGGCCGAGGAACTTAATATTTTCTTTATAGGACTCTGCCAATTTTTCTAAGTTGGAGCGTTCTGGACCATCACCAATTATAATTAGCTTTACCCTAGGATTTTTTTCTATAACTCTTTTGACATTTTCAATAACAGCAGCTACTTTTTTTTCTTTACTAAGTCTGCTGATATTTAAACATACAAAGTCATCTTCATTTAAATAGAGCTCTTCCTTTAACTCTTTTACTTTCTCATGTCCCTCTTGCACAACGAACTTACTAAAGTCAATTCCAGTTGGAATAATTACCATATCAGTTGCAACTTTATAGCCAGTAAGCACTTCTTTTGTTTTCTCTGTAGGTACTATGATTTTTTGACATACACCTGTAAATCCTTTCATATACATCTTTATAAACTCAACAGCAATTTTTTGAAAAGGCTCAAAGTTTGTTACATAGTGAATCCACTCGTCATACATTGTATGATAGGTATGAACTTGAGGTATCATATACTTTTTAGCCACATATGTTGCTAATAGGCCGATTGAAAACTCAGTATGTGAATGTATAATATCTAGATTCATATCTTTTATAATCTTTTCGATTTTATCTGATGATAAAATATTAGCCAATTTATAGTCGGTTCCTTTTAACAAGTGCAGACTAATGCCAGGTACACGAAGAATTTCTCCATTAAATTCACATCTACGTCCCTTATCTTTAATGGTTATAATATATACTTTGTGACCCATTTTCTCAAGTTCTTTTGCTAAGCTATAAATACTCGTAGCAACGCCGTTAATCTGTGGCATATATGTATCTGTAAACATTCCAATGTTTAATTGATTTGGATTTACACCAGGTGTCTTAACCATATATTTGAAACTTTCTTCTTCTATAAATCGACCAATTATACTACTCTTAAAAATTTTTCTTGTTCTAAAACCTAATTGTTTATTTAACGTTTCTAGTTCCTTGCTACTTTCCGAAATATGTATTGTTAGTTTATTTAGTTTCTTATCTAAGGCAAACTCTTCTGCACGACCGTGTAGTGATCTAGTTATACCTAGACCTCTGTATTCTTTTAATACAGTAATATTATCTATGTAACACTCATTAGCAGCTACCCGTTCAAACAATGTTAATTTCGCTATAATTGCTCTGAATACTTTTCGATTGCTATACTTACTGCTTAATTTAAGTATCTCAAGTCGAGATCCTAATTTTAAAGACTTCCATTTTAAGTTAACCATACCAACTATATTTCCATCTATTTCAGCTACAAAAAATCCATCCGCTTGATTTTTAGGAACTATATTTATATCTTCCAAAAAATTGATTAATTCTTCATTATCAAAACGAAACATTTTTTTATATAAGTCGCTAAATGAATATGCCATAACTTCTATAATACTGTGATAGTCTGATTCAATATACTTTCTAATTATGTATTCCATAACTTCCCCTCTCTACCCACAAATTAGTTGCTATACTATTATATCAATAATTCACATTTATATGTAAAAAAACAAAATGTTTAATAAATGGGGATAAAAAATGGTTCCTACTAATTTGTAGGAACCATTAAACATATAAAAAAAACTGTATTTATATCGTAAATTTATTTAACTCTTTTTCAAGCTCAATTGATAATTTCTTTAGTTCTACAGATAAATCAGAAACTTCAGATACGATTGCTGTCTGTTGCTCCATAGAAGCACTTACCTCTTCAGACCCAGCGGCAGCTTCTTCACTAACTGAAGCGATACTACTTACTGAAGCGATAATTTCATCTTTTTGAGTTTGAAGGTTTAAAATGTGCTTAGTTACATCTTCGATAACTCCATTTACAAGTGAAATTGCTGTAGAAATAGTATTAAATGTATCACTCACTTCATTAACAGCTTCGTTTTGTTTGTTAGAACGAAGCTTAACATCACCCATAATTTTAACAGCATTTTGACTTTCATTTTGAATATCGCCAACAATTTTCTTAATTTCGTCAGCTGCACTGCTTGAACTCTCAGCAAGTTTACGTATTTCATCAGCTACAACAGCAAAACCTCTACCTTGCTCACC
>JBARWW010000340.1:0-1735 GCA_049647005.1 Acidaminobacteraceae bacterium
GGAATGGGTAGATTTAAAAATTGATGACTTAAATAGATCATCAAATTTAGTTAAATACCAGCTTATAGATGATAATTTTAGTGGCAATCTAAAAGAGTCACTAAATTATATTGTTAAGATGGATGATGATATTACAAATGCCTATGTGACAACTACTTACGGACTTAACATGATATCAGGTGAAAATATAGCAAAGGTCGACGGTAGGAATCGTGAGTGGTACATAAATGCTTTAGAGAAAGATATTAATGTGACACTTCCATATGTAGATATGCTTACGAAAAATAGAGTTGTTACATTTTCAAAAGTTATAAAAAATATAGATGGAGATGTGATTGCAGTAGTTGCTATAGATTATTTACTAGAAGATATAATTTCAAAGTATGAAAAAATATTTGTGAAAATCAATGGTAGAATTGCAATGTTTGACTATGATAAAAATCTGATTTATAAAAACGAACTTATAGACGATGAAATACTAAATAAATATATTGAGAGAGATGAATTTGATGAAAAAGTAGTAACTATATATAATAAAGGATATTTATTTACTAAAGATGTAGAGAAATTAAATATTAAGTTCGTATTTTATATAGAAAGAAGTGAATATATTAATAGCATTATTTTTATAAATTCAGATTTGATTATAAAATTACTTGTAGGGGTAATAGGTTTGATTTTCATAATTATATATTTTTCAAAGTATATTTCAGCTCCAGTTGATAAAATAGAATATGAGGTTAAGAAATTTAGAGATAAATTTGATTTGAATGATGCTATAGGTAAAGATGTTTCAGATCTTGAACTTGAATCCGAATCAAAAGACTTCGATGAATTACTTAATAGCATAAATGATGATGAATTGATAAAATTAATATACTTATTTGTAGATTATGATAAATGCTTAGGTAAGTACATAGATGAACTTAGCGAATTAGAATTGGATGCTGAAAACATTCAAAATAAAATTGAAGTAGTAATGGTTGATATAAAAGATAATCAAAGTAGATATGTAAATCAGAAAAACGTATTAAAAGTGCTTGATAATAAATACGGCGAATTAGTTTCTACAAATATGGATATGATATTTTTAACTGATAGGTCGGGACTAATTACATTTGTAAGCAAAATGTTTGAAGATACTCTAAAATATAATGAAGGCGAACTTATTGGTACTAATATTTCAGAACTTATTGATGAGATTAAGAATGAATCAAATTTATTTAAAATATTCCTAAAGAGGGATTTTGAAAATATAGATTTAGTTTTAAATATAAAGAACTCTGAAAAAAAAGTGTCTGTTTCGTGTTCTATGCAGCGTGTATTTGAAGATTCAAAAATTCTAATGATACAAGGTATTTGTAGAGATGTTTCAGGTGAAAAGCAAATGTATTATGACTACTTCACTAGAAATAGGGAGTTATTTATCGTAAATGAAATTAGTAAAATTATGACAAATAATAATAATTTGGATAAAATATTAATAGATATAGCTGAGAAAATAAATATATTGCTTGATGTTTCCTTATGTACAATTCGTATTCTTGAAGTTGATGAATTAAAATTAAGAGCTTATAGTGGTTCAAACACGAGGCTTAAATTTCCCCAAAATCCAAAGCTTAACGATACGCATATAGGTCACGCTTTAAGAAACAGACAAATAATGAAAATTAGAGGTAAAGAAGACTTGTTATTTAGAGACCTTATGTTGGAAGATGCGCTTCAGACACTTAAT
>JBARWW010000341.1:0-11371 GCA_049647005.1 Acidaminobacteraceae bacterium
TCATAACTGCATTATTCTCTATTTATGAGACAATAACATTATCTCCATCTTTTAAAAATCCTTTTAGAATTATATTTAATGATTCTGTTATATTTTTTGTGAACACAACATTGTTAGTATTGTCATAATTATACATCTGACATATCATTTCTCTTGTTTCATAAACAACCCTCTCTGCTGCAAGAGAAGTATCATAGGAACCTCTGTTTACACTACTTCCTACATTATCAAAAAAATTAGATATAGCCTCTTTAACCCCTGGTGCTTTAGGATATGATGTTGCTCCATTATCTAAATAAACTTTCATATTTGTCTCCTATTTATAACAATCTATAATGCTCACTTTTAAATGAGTTTTCATCTATATGTTCTCTAACTTGACTAATCAACTTATCTTTATCCCTTCCTAAGACACCTTTTAAATTAAGATAATTTGAAGGGTGATTTGATCTGAAAATAGTATTTTCCAAATTAGTATTTTCTAAAAAAAGTAGTGTCTCTTTTAAAACATCACTAGCACTTAGGACAAAAAACTTTTTTTCTTTAAGCATTTTATGAAGATTAGTGTCTTCATCTATAAGTAAAGTAAGAAGAGATAAATAATCGGGTTTTATTGCACTTATGAGTTTTGCAGAAGACAGTGCATGTTCCTCTGTAAATTCACTACCTCCAAGCCCGGAAATTATCATACACGAAAGTGTGAAAGATGATTCTTTAATTTTAACACCAACAGATTGCATCTGCATAGCTGTAACACCCTTATTCATAAGTGAAAGAACATTATCTGATCCACTTTCAACTCCTAGATATAAGAAATCTAGTCCATTTTTGTTTATAAGTTGAAGTTGGTCTGTTGTTTTTCTAAGTATGTTTAGAGGTCCTGCATAAGCGGATATTCTTTTTACCTCACTAAAATTTAATTTCACCATTTCAAGTATAGACAAAATTCGTTCTGTATTTAGAGCTAAAAAATCACCATCAGCTATAAATATTCTTTCTACATTTTTATATTCACTTTTAAGTTCTTTTATATGCCTCTCAATTTCTAAATCAGATTTAACCCTAAACTTTTTATCTTTATACATATAACAAAATTCACACTTATTGTGTGAACATCCCTCAGTAATCTGTACAATCAAACTACGTGATTCACTAGGCGGTCTATAAAGCGGGTAGCTATACATTAATTCACCTCTCTACTCAAATTTCTAATTTAATTCATTTAAATTTTTAAACAAATTCATATAAAATCCATATATATATGAGCATGGTTAAAAACTTAAATTCTTAGATTTCTTAATCTCTATAATAATATCATATCATACATAATAATTCATGTTAATTTTGTTTGAAAATGCTTTAATTTAAACATAAAAAAGACTATCTCAAAAGAGATAGTCTAATAAACTATGTTACTTCCAAATTATAAAGAAGTTACGTTTTCAGCTTGAGGACCTTTAGCGCCATCAGTAACTTCGAAAGCAACTTTTTCGCCTTCTTCTAAAGTCTTGTAACCATCTTTGTTAATTTGAGAGAAGTGTACAAAAATATCTTTACCGTTCTCTGCCTCGATAAAACCAAAACCTTTTTCTGCATTAAACCATTTTACTGTTCCATTCATAATTTATTCCTCCAGAATCTTTATTTCCATAAATTCACGGAAAAACTATCTTACATATTTTAAAGAAACTACATTTATATGAAATCATACTTACTGAATCACTCTCAAATATATCTTGTCTAATTTTTCACTAACGAATCATGGTACAGCTTAATTGTACTACTTTCATATTTTTTTTGCAACATGTTTCAAGAAAACACATATTATATTTTTGTCAAATTTTGCTTTTTCCGTTTGATAGGACTTATGTCATAGCCATTGATTTTACTTTGGTATAGTAATTTTGAAGCTAGTTCCTTCGGCTAATTTACTGCTACAAACAATGCTTCCTTTTAGATTTTGTACGACCGTATTATATGCGATATTTAACCCAAGTCCAGTACCACCAAGTCCACGTTTTGTTGTAAAAAATGGTTCAAAAATTTTCTTGATATTTTCATCTGAAATTCCAACACCAAAATCTATAACACTAATGGTTACATTCTCATCATTTTCGTCAACTTGTAAAATCACCTCCCCACCATCCCCATCATAAGCATGGATAATTGTATTAAGAAGAAGGTTTGTTATAACATGATACAAGTAGGATGGGTTTGTAAACAAAGTTGTTTTATCATTTGAAGTCTCGATGCTAACTTTTCACGCTCAACAAGCTGCTCTTGAGTTTCATTTAACTCAAGTATTGTTGATTCTAACATTTGATTTGATTTTTTAAGTTCAATTGTTCTATCTTCTACTCGCTCTTCTAATTCTTCATTAAGGGCATTTATATCATTTTTTTGCATTATAATTAAATTTTCTCTATTCTTAATTTCATTAGTCATTTGTTTAAAATTATCCATTATTTCTATAAATTTTCTATAATTCACACTGGTGTTTTCGATTTCATAGTTACCTAATGCCACTTTATTAGTCACACTTATTAACTTCTTAAGATTTTTTAAAATTCTTGATGTTATGTTGTTGCCAAGAAATAGAACTAGTAACACTGAGACTATAATTATAAGCAATAGCAAAACTATGAATTTGTTAAGTTCTAAATCAATTTGGTCAACTGGAAGATATAGTATCACATTCCAATCTAAATAATCTGAGGATACAATTGTTCCATAATACTCTTTTTTATCAAGCATCACTTTTTCAAATTCTAACAATCTATTGTTAACATATTTATCTGTAATTCTTTGCTCTACATTTCTATAGTCCGTATGAAAAATATACACACCAGTTTTATCTGTTACATCTATCAAAATATCATTCGAATATTTGATTACATCTGCAAATTTTCGAAACTCTTCAAGTAAAATGGTAGCTACAAGAACTTTTTCATTAAGCTTAACAGCATAATCAAGAGCTAGTTTTTCAGATTCTGAATCAACATAAGTATCTGACCAGTATTCTTCATAACCATTTTTTATATTGACAAAAGTACTCTCGAGCGAATAATCAAATCCAACAATTGACGAATTTTCTTCTGAAAACACATACTCTACAGTACCATTTTCATCTAATATTATTACTTTACTAAAATCGATATCCTTAGTAGCAAGTGCGTCAACATTACCATCTATAGATTCTTTGTCATCAATATTTTTGATAAGATCTGCTATGGTAATTAAATTTCGGCTAGGAATTATTATAAAATTCTCAACAGAATACTTTAAGTAATTTATAGTTTGATTGTTTACTTCGTCAACTTTTTCTAATGAATCAAATAAAAATGTTGCAGCTTCATATGAATATGCATTTGGAAGCTCTGGCTCTTTTTTATATTTACTAAAAAATTTATTTCTAAATTCAATATACTTATCACTTTTATTTGAATTTAACATAGTAATATATACTACACCCTCAATAACATTATCACCAAATACACTTGAAAATCCTTTTATCGTTCCCGATGCAAACTCGCTGTTTCTAGCATCATAAACTATAAGCATTTTTTTATTTTCATCTTTTGAATAATTGGCTATGGCCACACCTTGATCAAAATTGGATGGCATAGTTCGAATAAAATTATCGTTAATTCCTGATATCTTCTATGTGGATATACTCGGACTAAGAACTAAAACATCTTCACCTCTAGTTGCTTCAAGTGTTGATGCTGCTTTAAATGAAAGATCATGTCCAAATATAACATCTACCCCTATATATAAAAAGAAAACAAAAGCTATATGACTTATTATTCCACATAGCTTTTGTTATACTTTTATAATTTTCAATTTAAAGCAAATTTCTTAGTATATTTCTTTCACATTTAAGTTCTTCAATCCTTATCCTAACTTGATTTACTATACCTTCATTTACATACGCCGATCTTGAGCTTTCCTCAAGACTTTTTATATCTAAATCTATTGATTCTATCGTTCTTAGAATTTCTTCCTTTGAATTTGAACTTAACATATCATTCATAAGTATAAACACCTACTTTTCAAATTTAGTTTAGGATGACATTTGGGATTTTATTGAATTTTGAGTACGTTTTATAAGTATAATTATCATAATCACAGCAAATAAACCTTTAAAAACAGAACTTATCGAAATAGTCCACCATATACCGCTAAGTCCAAGTACAGCCTCTCTTCCAAGTATATATGCAAGTGGTACTCGAGCGCCAGTAAAAATTATACTCATAAGTGCAGGTGGCAGTGTTTTACCAAGTCCATTAAAGGCACCAGACAAGGTGATTTCAACACACATAAAGACTTGTGACAAAGCTATTATTTGAAGATAATTCACACCTATACCAAGTGCTTTAGTATCTGATATAAATATCATAAATATAGGTTCTGCAAATACATAAAGAAGAACAGATGTTATTATACCAAACGTTGACATAATCCAAAACGCTGAAATTATTCCTTTCTTTACTCTATTCATATTGCCAGCGCCAAAGTTTTGACCTGTATATGTACTAAGTGCAGCTGCAAATCCGTTAGCAGTCATATATGATATTGACTCAATTTGCACACCAACTTTCTGTGCTGCTATCGCAGATGGTCCATACGACGCAATTACTTTCGCAATAAGTATTCCAAAAATCGTAAATAGGCCGCTCTGCGCAGCCACTGGTAGTCCCATTTTCAGAACTTTTAATGATGACTTAATATTAAGTCTAATCTTGAATTTGAAATCATCAAATGGTTTATTTCCACTTATAATTAAATATGCCAATAATATTGTTACAATAAACTGTGATAAAACAGTTGCATAAGCTGCACCAACTACACCAAATTTAAGTGTAAATATAAATAATGGATCAAGTACAATATTAATAAGTAGCCCAATCGAGTTTATTTTAAAAGGTGTTTTTGAATCACCTGATCCATTATATATACATGATATAACTGGATTTAAGAATGCAAAAATCATACCTAGTGTAACTACCCTTAAGTACTTTAGAGCCTCCATTTCAACTGCAATATTACCAAGATCAAAAAATTCTATTAACTGTTTTGAGAATATAAATATAACAGCCCCATACATTATAGCTATTATAACTGCCAATTGTATTGCACTATTAGAGTAGCTATTAGCATCTTTATACTTTTCCGCTCCTAGCGACTGTGATACGTTAACCTCAGTACCTACCTGTATAAGTCTTATAAAAGCGAAACTTAACCACATGTAAAAACCTGCAGTACCAACCGAAGCAACAGCGTCGCTTCCAATTCGACCTATCCATAGCATATCCACTAAATTATAAGCCATTTGCAAAAACGATGTCGCCATAATTGGGAATGCTAAATAAATTAGAACTTTCAATATATTACCATTAACTAAATCCACTTTTTTCATATTGTCCTCTTATCTTTAAAATAATATATAATAATTTCGTCAACCTAATAAAATAAACAGCATTAATACAATAAGTACAAAATAATTATATACATACTTTAAGGAATTAACTTTTTAGATTATAAACTCAATGTAGTTAAGACCATCTATAAATTTTCGTACACGTAAATTTTCGCAATTGTTAAAAATATAATCTGGTGTTCCTTCTTCCACAATCATACCATCTTCCATAAAAACGACTCTATCAGATATTTCTCTCGCAAAGCTCATTTCGTGTGTAACTATAATCATAGTTTTTTCAGTTTTCGCAATTGACTTTATAACCTTTAAAACTTCAAATACAAGCTCAGGATCAAGCGCTGATGTTGGTTCATCAAAAAGTATAATTTCAGGATTTACCGCCATAGCTCTTGCTATGCCAATACGTTGCTGCTGACCACCAGATAACTCTGATGGAAAATTATCCACCTTATCTATAAGACCTACAGATTTTATATATTCGAGTGCTGTTTCTTTTGCTAATTTTTTACTCATGCCCTTTGAATATATAAGTGGCTCAACTACATTATCTAGTATTGTTTTGTTCTTAAACAAATTGTAGTTTTGAAATACCATTGAAACAGTGTTTCGTATCTTAAGTTTTTCTTTTTCACTAACATTTTCCAAGTTGTACTCTTTATCCCAAAGTTTCATTTCTCCATGACTTGGATCTTCTAGTAGATTTATAGACCTTAAAAAAGTTGACTTTCCAGCTCCAGATGGACCTATAATAGTCAGTATTTCACCTTTTACTACATTTAAATTCACATTTTTTAAAACCTTTAAATCACCAAAATTTTTATCTAATGATCTAATTTCTAATATATTATTATTTTTCATAAGTTAAATTCCCCTCAAGTAAATCTATAAGCTTTGTTACAACTAGTGTTATAACCCAGTAAATAATACCTACCGCAAGGTAAGTTTCAAAAAATCTATAGCTAGCTGCAGCTGTCATTTTTGATATTCCCATGATATCTCTAAGTCCAATCATAAATACTATTGCAGTTCCCTGAATCATACTTATAAAGGTATTGCCTAGTGGGGCTATTGCAATCTTAAAAGCTTGCGGTAGTATAATTCTCTCCATGGCTCTAAATCTACTCATGCCCATAGCAAGAGCTGCTTCCATCTGTCCCTTATCAACTGCTAGTAGTGATGATCTAACAACCTCTGATATATAAGCACTGCTGTTAATTGTCATTACAAGTATTGCGGCTCCATACGCTGGAACCCTCGCAAAACTTGGCATAATCTGTGGCATCCCAAAGAAGAATAGAAACATCTGGACCATAAGTGGTGTACCTCTAAAAAATGATACATAAGTATTGAAAACACCATTTAAATATCTATTTTTACTTCGTCTAGCAAATGTTATAAGCGTTCCAAGTATAATTCCTAGTAGCATACCAATAACCGATATAGATAGGGTTATTGGTAGTGCTTTTATAAGTCTAGGAAATACACTAATAAAATAATCTACTTTAAAATCTATTAACATATTTACTCCTTCGTAATATCAACTGGGAAATATTTAAGCGAAATTTCACTTAACTTACCATCTTCTCTCATCTCATTTAAAGCCCCATTAACAAGAATTATAAGTTCTTTATTGTCTTCTGTTTTTAATAGTGGAAATGCATTCTTTAATTTTTCTACAGCGTCTCCGCCAAACTTAATACTTAGACCTGACTCTTCTATAGCAATAAGACCAGCAAGTTTATCATTTAGTACCGCATCAATTCTACCTATAGAGACATCTTGAAGTGAACCTTGGTAACTTTCATACGTTATTACATCAATTTCATTATCCACATCAAAATCTTTTACCATTTGTTCATAGTTTGAACCAAGACTTACACCCACTTTTTTCCCCTTTAGGTCTTCAAGAGTCTTTATATCATCGTTGTCAGATTTTACTATTAACTGCGCGCCATAGTAAACATATGCATCTGTAAAATCATACTTTTCTTTTCTTTCATCAGTTACTGTAATTTGATTTGCAATTGTTGTTAATTTTCCTGAATCAAGTAGTCCAAACAGACCAGAGAAATCTGCTGTTTCAAACTCTACTGTAGCACCAAGTCTACTTGCAATCTCTTTCCATACATCTACATCAAATCCAGTAAGTTCTGTATTTTCATCCAAGTATGTGTATGGCTTGTAACCACCACTCATACCAACTACTAGCTTCAATTTTTCTTTACTTACATCATCAGTTTCCGCAGTCTCTTTACTTACTGTAGTTTCGACTTCTTCTTCGATAGTTACTTTATTGTTGTTTCTTGTTAATGTAAATCCAACTATTAATGCTATCACCGCTACTGCTAAAATTATCTTTTTCATTTTATTCACTCCTTGTAGTTTATATTTATAAGTTATAATATATTTAACATGTACTTTTGCGTATTTTCTCTTAATATTTGTTCATCTTTCTTATCAGTTATTTTATATCCAATATTTACGTTTTTAGGGTGGCCACCATCGTAACAAAAACATAAAAAAGAGAAGATTCATTGAACCTTCTCTTAAAATACTCAGTTAACTGTGTAATTTCAAAATTGATTTAATCAACGTCAAAGAAACTATAAATTTGTTTTTTTCCAAAACAACAATTACAGCAACAACAAGCGTTAATGTTAAAAGATTTATATTCAGTTTTATTAGTTATAATATTATTTTTTAAACTATTAAAATTATTCATAATAAACCCTCCAAGCAATTTTTTCTTAAGCACGCATATACACTAAATTTATTAGGAATGTTTATTGCTTAAGTTATTTCGAATTATACACACTTATTCCCACTAAGTCAATAGGAATTGAAATGTTTTTCAAAATTAATTTAATTTAAATTTTTTCTATTCTAATACAATTACCTTCTCCATATCACTAAGATAATTCTGGCCAATTGTTACTACAAGCATATCTGCACTTACACCTTCTATTACTTCTACGTATTTATTTACAGTTATACCTGTAATAATCTTAATTTTCTTAGCGATTTCACCATCAATTATATATATATATTCATCTTCATCCTCACGTATTATGGCTTTCTTTTCTATTAAAAGTCCCGCACGTGTGTCCTTAATAAAGTCATTCTCTCCATATGATCCCGACCTAATAAAACCTTCATTGTTGTTAACTAATACAACGACTTCATATAGTCCGCTACTAGCATCTGAGATTTCATTATATTTTACAACTTCACCACTAACAACTTTTGATTTATCTCCATCAATATATATATTCGTTTTTGTTCCTATTTTGATTTGATCTAGGGTATCGCCAGTAACCATAACTTTAAATACCATATCGTCATCATTTATAATTTCCAGTGCAAGCTTATTGTTAACTGACTCGTTTTCTTTTATATACACAATAGCCACCGTACCATCGACTGGTGATTTAAAACTTCTATCTTTAATAGAATTTGCTAAGTTTCTCTTTTGATTATTATAATTATTTACTGAGTCATTGTACTGATTTTCAATTTGTGAAAGCTGCGAAGCAATATTATCTAATTCACTCTTTGAAATACTGCCCACATTATATAATGCTTGCTGCTGATCGTATTTTAATTTCAAATCATCAAATTGAGTCTTTAAGTTATCTTTTAATGTTCTAAGTTGACTTTCTACGAGATTATAGTTTATAAGAGCAGTGTCATTATCTAATGTAAATAACATTTGTCCCTTTTTAACTTTATCTCCAGCTTTTACTTTTAGTTCTTTTATCTCTCCACTTCCACTAGCAAGCACTTCAAGTTTAGTAAATGCCTCAAATGATCCTAGTCCTGGAATTTTCTCAATTATATTATCGCTTTTAACCATTGAAACCTGAACTCTTGTACTATTCTCAGTAATTTCTTCAACTGCTTCATTAGAAGAGCATGCACTAAGTAAAAGAGTCATTGCTATAACTAATATTATTATATTAAATTTTCTATTCATATTAAACACCCCTTATACTCTACTTGTAGAGTTATTTGATAAACCTATTTTCAGCTTAATATTTTCAATTATCGAATACATTATTGGTATGAATACTAGAGTAAGTACTGTTGTCACTAGCAAGCCAAATATAAGAGAAAAACTAAACTCAGCGTAATAGACTTCTTTAAACGCTAAGGGTAGAACTCCACCAATTGTAGTCATAGTTGTTGCTAAAACTGGATTAAATCTAGTAAGTGTAGCTTCTTTTATAGCCTCATTTAAGCTAGATCCATTTAATCTTAAATAATTCATATAGTCTATTAATACAATTGCATCATTTACCGCTATACCAACTAATGCAACTAGACCCATAAATGAATAGAATCCAAAATCATTTGAAGTTATAATCAGTCCCCATATAACGCCGATTATAGCCATAGGAACAGTAGAAAGTATTGCAAAAGGTTGTGCAATTGATTTAAATTGTATTGTAAGAATTATAAAAACTAAAAACACTGCCAAAATCATACTCTGGAATAGATAAATAAAGTTTTCAGTAATACCTTCTATATCTCCCGAATATTGAATTTCAATAGCATCAGAAACTAAAACAGATTTAACAGATTCTTTAAACTCAGATACTATATCATTTACATTAAACCCTTGTTTTAAGTCTGCTTCAATAGTTACTATACGTTCACTCTCTTCATGATTTATACTTGATATACTACTAAATTCTCTAAGTGTTGCTAAAAAATTAAGAGGTATCATTGCACCTGATTTTGATACTATATACATATTATTAATTTCGCTTATATCATTCATATTAACTTCGTCTTTCCTTATTACTATATTTACTTCTTCTCTATTCTCATTTAGGACAGAAGTTTTTATACCAGCAATCTGACTCCTAACTTGATTTGTAATATCAGATACACTAAGACCGTACATAAGTGCCTTGTTTTCATTTACATCAATTATAATTTGTGGAACTCCATTTTTTATAGAAGAATTTACATTGTATACTCCACCTATAGACTTAAGTATTTCGGTATAAGAAGATGTTGCACTGTTAAGTTCTTCTAAATTATCACCTATAAGTTTTATGCTTATAGGACTACCAATTGGCGGACCTGAAGCAACACCTTTTATAATGATCTCAGCCCCTGCTACATTATAAAGCTCTTTCTCAATTTGATCTACAACTTCAAAACCTGAGCCTGACAATTCATCATTTGCTAAAAGTGATACATTTATTATAGCTTTATCAATTTCACTACCACCTATTGTTGTGTTAAATTGAGCTATATCTTTATTTTCTTTTAATATGTTCTCAACACTTTCAGTTATAAGGGCTGTTTCTTCTAGTGTGCTTCCACCAGGTGTATCTATTTCTATTGTTACTGAGTTTGGTTCATTAGTTGGGAAGAATGCTACCTTAAGTGCTCCAGTTGAAAATGTTACAAAACTTCCAAGTAAAACTACAAGTCCAAGAGTTAATATTAAAGCTTTTTTTGCTTTACTTTTTACAACTCCCTCTATAAAAGAACCATATCTATTTAACATTACACCTGTTTTTTTATTAAAGAATGCCCTATATTCTTTTGCACCTATAAGGATACTAAATATAATTGCGGCCCCAATTCCCGTCTTAATATTATTTCCTTTATCCGAGAAGGCATAAAAGCTTAGTAGAGAAACGAATGCAAGAGATACAGCAATCTCAACTATTTTCATGGTTTTACTAAGTTCTTTAGTTTTCTCTGACTTTTTAAGTATCCTTGCAGATATGGTCGGAGTTACAACTATAGATACTAGGAAAGACACAAGCAAAGTAATTATAATAGTAAGTGGAATAGTTGATATAAAGTCACCAAGTATTCCTGGTAAAATTGCAAGTGGGAAAAATGCTGCAATTGTAGTTAATGTAGCTGCAAATATCGGGAATGCAACTTGGTTTGTACCCTCAGATGCTG
>JBARWW010000342.1:0-5972 GCA_049647005.1 Acidaminobacteraceae bacterium
TTCTGCAACTTCTTTATCTTTAATTGTAGCAAATGAATAAACTTTTAAATAACCTTGGAATTTCAGCATAGAACCAGATGTCTTAAGAATATAATCTGAATTTGTAACCTTTATAGATAAAGAATCAAACTTTGCATCCGCCATCTCACTTGCTACAAATCGCTCCCAGATTAATTTATATAATTTCATTTGATCTTTACTTAGTGAAAGTTCTAAATCAGTTGGTGTTCTAAAAACACTGGTTGCTCTAATTGCCTCATGGGCATCTTGAGCATTCTTTTTGTTTGGCTTTTTCTTTTTAGGTTCTAAGTTAAAAAACTCTTCACCATAATTTTCAAGTACAAACTCTTTTACATCATTCTTTGCTTCATTAGAAATTCTAGTAGAGTCAGTTCTCATGTAAGTTATAAGACCAGTTGGCCCACCCTTTTTAAGAGTAATTCCCTCATATAATTGCTGAGCAAGCATCATAGTCTTTTTAGTTGAAAATCCGTATTTGTTAGAAGCTTCTTGTTGTAAACTTGAAGTCGTAAATGGAAGTGCTGCTGATCTACTTTTAACTTTTTTATCTACAGATTTAACAACAAAGTCATTTTTTTCAAGTTCTGACTTGATTTCTAATGCCTCTTGCTCAGATTTTATTTCAATTTTTTTATCTTTAAAAGTATCTAATTCAAAATCCGAAAATTTACTTTGCGTATTTCCAAGTTCTGAATTAATAGTCCAATACTCTTCTTTATCGAAGCTTTTGATTTCATTTTCTCTATCAACAATAAGTTTCGTTGATACAGACTGTACTCGTCCTGCACTTAAACCTTTTCTAACTTTATTCCATAAAATTGGGCTTATGCTGTATCCAACAAGTCTATCTAAAACTCTTCTAGCTTGTTGAGCATCAACTAAATCAAGATCAATATTAGTTGGTGTTTTAATTGCAGCTTTAACAGCATCCTTAGTAATTTCGTGGAAAGTTACTCTACAAAGTTCATCTTCTGGGATTCCGAGAATAAAAGCTAAGTGCCAAGCAATAGCTTCACCTTCTCTGTCGGGGTCAGTCGCTAGAAATATTCTTTCTACTTTCTTAGCTGCAGCCTTAAGTTCTTTTATAACTGGCCCCTTTCCTCTGATCGTTATATAACGAGGATCATAATCTTCTTCTATTTCAATACCCATCTTGCTTTTAGGTAAGTCCCTAACATGTCCAACAGAGGCTTTTACTTTATAATTCTTTCCTAAAAACTTCTCTATGGTTTTAGCTTTTGCCGGTGATTCAACAATTACTAAATATTTCGACATAAAATCCTCCTAGTAGTTACAATTTTTAAACAGTTTGAATTATAACAGAAAATTTCGAATGTTTCAAAAATTATTTCAAATCAAAACTTTCTATCTATTTAATATTTCGTAATATTTTTACCACCTTGACCATACTAATCTCATTTATTAATAATATCAACACATTTATTAAAAATATTTAACAAAATATCATTTTTTCTATTAATATTGTACCTACAAGTAAACAAAATAATATTTATTGAAAATCTAATAATCAGATTACTTCGTATGATATCCTTATTTATTAAGAAACTTTTTCATAAGAAATTTATTTTATTAAGAAATTTTTAGATAAGGAAACATGACATTTAAATCTTACTTAATGTTCGCAGTTTACCGAAAAAAAATATGCCACTTATTTATATAAGTAGCACACATCCTAGTAAGTGATGTATTTATTTCCTGGAAGCTTAGAAATCACTCCCAATAATTGTAGATTCAATAATTCCCTAGTAATTATACCACCCGTTAAATTTAAGTCAATAGAGAAATTACTAATGTACACTGGCTGATTCAAATTTATATACTTAATTATTGTTTTTTGCACATCAGTCAAATTGCTTATTTCCTCTTTAGGCGATAAATCAAAATAAAGTTCTAAATCATTCAAAGAATTAATAGGAATAGCACCTTCACGAATCAAATAATTTGTTCCCTCTGACTTACTAGAAAAAATACTACCAGGAAAGGCATATATAGTTTTCCCCTGCTCAAGTCCTTGTGAAACAGTAATTAATGTTCCACTTGAGATGCCCGCTTCAATTACTATTATCGAATCACATAGTCCACTAATAATTCTATTTCTCCTCGGAAAGTTATAACTAAGCGGTTTAGTTGGTATATTGTATTCACTAACGATCAAACCCTTCTTAATTATTTCATTATAAATATCTCTATTGCAAGCAGGGTAACATATATCAATACTAGAACCAAGAACAGCGATTGTACTCCCATAACCTTCTAGCGCACCTTTATGCGCCTCAGAGTCGATACCGCCCGCCATACCACTGACCACAGTATATCCTGAACCTGATAATAAACGGCCAACTTCTCTAGCAATTTTCCGTCCTTCTTCAGTTGGTCTTCTTGTACCTATAACTGATACCTTTTTTGAAGATAATAGTTCTATATTTCCAAGCACATGTAGATCAACTGGATAATCGTAGATTTCTCTTAGTAGTTCTGGATATAGGTCTTCTTTGTAATCTATAAGACGTATACCTTTTGTTTTCAATTCTTCAAGATATTCTATGTGTTTGTCAAAATTTCTATTATTTATAATATCTCTTGATAATTTTTCGTTTTTCGAATAATTTGAAAGCTCTTTATATGTCATTTTCATAATTTTTTCATCCGAAAACTCATTGCGTAGATTTGATATCCATCTATTACCAACACCCTTGATTGATTTTAGCCACTGATTTATAATAACTGATGATTCTTGCATTATACACCTCACTTTAAATTTTCAATTTCATTTTCGTATAATTAAATTTTTTCTAGTATATAATCTGTTTATTTATAATACGAATTTAGTATTTCATCAAAGAATCTATAATTAAGTGCTTCTGAAATATCACTTATAGTTATTTCTTTATGATTTTCTAAATCAGCTATGGTTCTTGATAGCCTCAGTATCTTATTGTAACCTCTACTACTTATATTAAACTGCCTAGTATATCTCTTCAGAATTTCTAATGCATCGCTTAATATACCAAAAGAATCTTCTAAAGATTTAGCTTTTAGACTAGAATTTAAAACATCAACATCGTTATATCTTTCTAGTTGCATTTTTCTAGCTGACTCAACACCAAGTTTCAATTCTTTTGAACTAACTTTGCCACTAGTTGAAGCCTCTCTACTCATTAAATAAGTTATATCTACCCTATCAATTACTGGACCAGATAATTTTTTCATGTACTTTTTTAATTCTAAATCTGAGCAACTACATCTTTTAGAACCAGCATAGTATCCGCACGGACATGGGTTGGCAGTTCCTATAAGTATAAAGTTGCATGGGTACTCATAATTTCCACCCACTCTAGATATCCTTATACAGTTTTCTTCTAATGGTTGCCTAAATCCATCTATTATCTTTCTATTAAATTCAAGCATTTCATCTAATATTAAAACTCCATTATGAGCCATGGTAACTTCTCCAATTCTACCCTTTTGGCCACCTCCAAACATTGCACTTTCTGTTATGTTTTTATAGGGTGATCTAATTGGTCTCGAGAAATCATTGATATCGTCATTTCCTGTAGAACTTTTTATAAGCATACATTCAAGCAATTCTTTATCACTTAAATCAGGCATTATACTATTAATTCTACTTGCACACATAGTCTTACCTATTCCAGGCTCACCTAATATAATTACATTATGTCCACCAGCCGCTGCTATTTGCATAATTCGTTTAACATCATCTTGACCATTTACATCTATATAGTCCTCTTCATAACTTGCATTAGCATACGCATTCTTTTTTTTCCCATGATTAGTCCTATTCTGATCAACATCTTGATTATGTATTTCTCCAAAAATATATTTTTCTCTTAATTTTTTTACGTATTCATCGCTAAATCCACTATCTATAAGCTCCACGACTTCGCTTATATGCGAAACTGGAACCATTGTAATATTATTTGTTACTTTTAAGTGGATAATCTCACTGTTTGCTACAACAACTTTATCGATATTAGAATTTTTCTGTTCTAGAATCATGCTTAATATGCCCTTAGAAGTCTTTATTTCACCGTTTAAGCCAATTTCTCCTAGAAAGCCTACATTTGGCGGTAGTTTATTCCCATCTTCTCTACCAGCCATGTATATACCACAGAGGATTGGCAAATCCAAATGCGATCCTTCTTTTTTTATATTTGCTGGAGAGAGATTTACTATGATTTTTCTATTTGGAAGCTTTATATTTGAAATTTTGCTTGCTGCACGAATTCTTTCTTTTGCTTCAGTAACCGTTGTATTTGCAAGTCCTATAATTTTAATGCCTGGTATACCGTTACCAATATATGTCTCTACTTTTATACTCTTTCCATATAATCCATCTAGTACTGCTGAACTTATTTCACTATACATATCAATTATTACCCCCTTATACATTTTATCACTTAATGCATCTTTTGTAAATAAATGTAAATAAGTTTTCAAAAAAAATATAACCATAAGCTTATGCAAAAATAAAAGACTTCCCGTTTATATAGAAAGTCTTTTATAATTTAGTATTTAATTTTATAATAACATTTCGTTAATATAGACCTTTTTGCGTTTAGCTACATATTTAACAGTTGATTCCATTAATTCTTCAAAACCGATTATAGATGGTTTAAGCATTATCGTTACTTTTTTATTGCCAATTACGACCCAGTTTTTATTTTTTTTTGATATAGTTAGAAATTCAACATCTGACCATTTTATAGACTTCTTAAGTGTTTCATTTCCAAAAACTTTTAATCCCTTTTCATCTATTTCATATTCAACTCGAAGATTTTTAAAAGCATCTTTAAGCATTAATAGACCTATAACTGAACTTATAATCATATACATTGGATTCCAAAGTATTATTGGACCAATAATAATTAATAGTGAAAATGTTACCTGTACATACGCATTATGATTCTTTAACCTATATTTCATTTTTACCCCCATATGTCTTCGTAGCATTCGATGTCTATCTCGCTATTTTCATCAATAATTATAGATATAATCGAAAACATCATCTTATATGTCTCTATGTTTCTCTCTAGACAATAGTTTTTATATATTCTAAATATTTTGTTCTTTTTTATATGATCTACACTTTCATAAGGATGTCCATATCTACTTGATGTTCTAGTTTTCACCTCGCTCACGTATACAGTATCATTATTTCTTGAAATAATATCAATTTCACCTATTTTGCAAGTGTAATTCCTTGAAAGTATCACATGTCCTTTTTCTTTAAGGTAAATACATGCTATGTCTTCACCATGTTCTCCAATTTTTTTAGTCTCCATACTTATTATATATTCAATCTTTATACCTTAAAACCTTTATTTTTTGCGCAACTTATCAAGCCTAGCAATAAATGCTAAAACTTCTGCAACCGTTGTATATAATTCTTCTGGAATTTCATCTCCAATCGATAGATTGTATAGCTGTTTTGCAAGTGTTTCGTCTTTGTAAACCTGAACATCACTTTTCTCAGCACTCTCAATTATCTTTTCTGCAATAAGTCCCAAACCTTTTGCAACAACAGTTGGTGCTTGACCTCTTAGTCTATCATATTTCAAGGCCGTCGCAACTTTTCTTTTCCCATCACTCATCTATATCACCTACACCAAAAAATCAAACTGACTTTCTTCTTTTATATCACTCTTAAGTAGGTCAGTTAGATTAAGTTTTTTTTCACGAATTATATTAAAAATTTTTATATTAGTATAACCAAGCGAGCTTAACTCACTTTTGATAAGTTCATGATTATCACTAAAATAATCATCAAATTCCTCTTCAAGTTTAAATCCTATATCAATTTCTGTATCTTTTATTTTAATTAGACTCTGGACTAGTCCAATATTTGCTGTGTCTAGAGATATAAATATTTTAAAAGTATCCTTCTTTGCACTTTTACTCTTTTTTATACC
>JBARWW010000343.1:0-11667 GCA_049647005.1 Acidaminobacteraceae bacterium
GGATAGTGTTGTTAACTTGCTTACTGGTGTTAAAATTGCATTTATTCTCATATAAAACGACTCCTTTTAGTCATTATAGCTACTATAATAACTGCTCTTAGTTGTTGTTACACCTTATATATTCCCAATATAACACATCTGAATCAGATGTATATAAGTTTATTTATATGCCTTTCTTTTTAAACTTTATTCGTGTATGAGTCTACTATTTTTAAGTATCTTTCCATATTTAGCCCCATATCTGAATACCCTACTCTTGAGTTTGATCTGTAGTGTACAACTTTATTCTCATCATCAAATAAAAACTCAACATCATCCTTATATTTCATCTTTTCTGTCGTAAATACAAATCTCATATAAAAATCATTTTCAGCCTCAAGTTTTGAGTTAGCAAAATCCATGCAGATTTTTTTAATCTTTTCTCGAGTAATTTTTCCATCTTCTTTATACTTTAGAACATCAACTAATTTATTCGTTTGTGACGTTTGAGTTGATACACCATTTGGTGAATTTGGTAGCTCACTTAATCTACCATTACTAACTCCAAGTTTCTTTGGAAGTTTTGAATTTTTTAGCTTCATATCCGCTCCAAATAATACTATTACTATTGCAAGTGCCAATACAAATTTCATAATTTTTCATCTCCATATTTCTTATATTTATATTTTCATTATCTCTAATGTATCTACTTTCTAAACAACTTAATTAAAGGATTGTTAAGCACATTATCAACTTTTACTTTTTTTGCAATTTTATTGATTGCCTCACCATATGTTGGATACGGATGTATAACATCTGCAATTTTTCCAAGGTTAATTCCAAGAGTCTTTATAACTTGTATCTCCGATATCATCTCTCCAGCTCTTTTTCCAAGTATGCTTGCGCCAAGTATTTTTCCCTTTTGATCACATATGATTTTTACTAGGCCATCCTCTTCAAAGTTTGTTCTAGCACGATCGACATTCTCAAATCTATGCTCATATACTCTGTATTTATCTTGGTATTTATCCTTTACCTCTTCTTCGCTCATTCCAGCGCGCGCAAGTTCTGGATCTGTAAATGTACACCAAGCAACGTGGTCATATTTCACTTTTTTATTTATAGGTAGGACTATATTTTGAACTGCAACAAGCGCTTGAACATTTGCCATATGTGAGAACTGATATGGTCCTACAACATCACCAACTGCATATATATTTTTAACTGATGTCTGCATAAATTCATTTACCTTGATTCCTTTTTTATCATAATTTATCCCTGCTTCTTTAAGGCCAATACCTTCTACATTAGCCATTCTTCCTGTTGCCACAAATATAGCCTCAGCTTCTATTGTTGATCTTTTTCCATCTTTTTCTATATCTAACTTAACACCACTTTCATCACTTGTAACTTCAAGAGATTTTGTTTTTGCATGTATAATTACACCTTCACCTGCAATTATATTTTCAAGTTCAATTGCAAGTGACGTTTCTTCCTTTTTAAGAATAGCTTCACTCCTAAACACTAATTCAACTCTTACTCCAAGACGGTTTAGAGCCTGTGCAATCTCAACTCCAATCGCTCCCGCTCCAAGTATAATCATAGAGCTTGGAAGTTTATCTAACTTAAATATAGTATCATTACTAAGATAATTTATCTTCTCTAAATTCTTTATAGGTGGAATCATAGGTGATGATCCAGTTGATATAATTATACTTTTACATAAAACTTCCTCACCATTTACACTTATTTTCCCATCTGATATTATTCTTGCTTGACCACTTATAAAATTAATTCCATCATTAGTAAGTTTTTCAATCGATTCTTCTTGGTATACATTTGCTATGACCACTTTTACTTTATCAAGCGCAACTTTTGTATCCATCTTGTAGTTTTTATCATACTTTCTAATTATATGCATATCCTTTGCCACATTTATAAGCGCTTTGCTCGGAACACATCCAGACCATGTACATTCTCCGCCCGGGAGATTCTTATCTATTAGGACAACACTTTTCGAAAATCCAAGAGCTGTATATGCTGATGATAAACCACCCGAACCTGAACCAATAACTGCTATATCATATTTTTTCATAATGCACCTCATAACTTCCTCGTATTTTTCAATCGACCACGATTGAATCTTTGCTTATAATTTACTTCATATAGAATCTTTTGTCAATCTACTATGATATAGATACCTCTTTTTAACTATTAGAAACTTTTTTGCATATAAAAATAGCGACTTAACACTATATAGAGTGTAAAATCACTATTTTTTTGCTGCTATAAAAAATATTTGCTTATCACTTGCTTGATCTTGAACATCTTATTATACTTGCATTCTACTTCTGATTATCTACATAATAAGTAATGGCATCTTTAATAAATGCAGAAAGTCCTATTTTTACATTGTCATAGAACTCAGTAAATCTCTCATCAGCTACATACATCTCACCAAGCCCTCTATATATTTCATAACTACATGGGTAGAAATAGGTATCTATGTGTTTATGATAGGCAGTAACTAACTTCTGAACTCCTATATCAGATACATCTTTATCCATTAGACTTGCTAATTTATTAAATATACTACTGCTCTCTGATTGTATATCTCCCCACTTTTCTTTTGAGTATTTAGATGTTCTTTTGTTACTTTCCCTAACTAAGTCACTATCATATTTTTCCTTAACTTCTTTTTTATACTTTTCTTTATGTGCATTGATTTCTTCAAAATCAAGTCCTTTAAATAACTTTTCTTTTTTCATATTTTCTCCTTTTTCGAGCGATGATATAGTTTCACTAACAGTATCTACGATCTTCATATACCTATCAATTTTTTTATATATTAAATCCCTCTGTGATTTTAGTGCGTCCACTCTATCAAAGTCGGGACTATCAACTATATTTTTGATCTCTGATATCTTAAAACCAAGTTCCTTAAAAAATAATATCTGCTGAAGTTTCTCTATGTCTCTGTTATCATAAATTCTGTACTTGTTCTCTTGATTAACAAATGGTTTTAACAAATTAACTTCATCGTAGTAATGCAGAGTTCTTACACTTACTCCAGCAAGTAGAGCAACTTCTTTTACACTATAACTTTCCAAGCATGATCACCTCTCTTTAATTATATATTAAGCTATTACGTTACGTTATAGTCAAGCTATTCTTAAAATAATTTTTTTGTTATATTTATAACTAATTAAAATATATGATACACTACAGTCAATACATAATTTGGAAGGTGATTTTTATGAACTTTATAGTAGATGTGTTAGGACTTGTATTCATAATACTATCCTTTCTAGCAGTCATTGCGTTTTGGAGAAAGGTTGCCGCAAGTTTAGGTGATATGCTTGGATTTTCAAGGCTGATTGATTTTATTATAAAGAAATTAAGTGGAGAGTAATTATTAAAAAAGCACTTTATTAACATTTGAATTTTCAGATGCTAATAAAGTGCTTTTTTATTTAATCAATTTTGAAATTAATTGTTTTGTATAACTATTACTATATGCGGTCCAGCCATTCTAGCAAGGAAAGACGATATTTCAACATTATAGCTAACATTACTTACTTTTATTACTCTTAAGAAGTATATTCATATACTCCATGTTATTGAAGTGACTATCACGCATAAAGTCAGCAAGATCTATTAGATATGATCGATGATGTTCTACTGTCTTTGAAAATATCTGTATAAAATCTATCGTAATATCTTTAGTTAATCCACCTTTTGCAGACCCAATACCAGCTAGATAGAGTTTTATAATCACATATCTAATTATCATCATCATATATGAATCAAATGGTGTACCAGGTTCAGAGAAGGGGTATAGATTTCTATAAATATGATTTACAAAATAATTTTCAAACATATATTCATGCGCATTCATAAAGGGTTCGTAGATACCATCAACTGCCCCAACATATCTCTCTAGCTTTTCACGGTTATCTATGTCAAGCAGGATACCAAGTTCCTTTTTAATAAGCTCGCTAGCATCTATAAACTTCTTGCTTTCAACGCCACCAATTATATCAAGTCTTTCCACAAATTCAATCATAAGTGTAAGCTGCATAGATGATGATTTTATAGTCTTATCAAGAAGATTATCAAGCTCACCCTTTGAAATATTTGTTTTATATGAGTTTATTAGCTTAGCTATTTTATAAGTTTTGTTCTTTTTTATAAGTATCTCAAGTTCTTCATGGAAGTATCCAAGTAATAAAAGCCTTTCCCAAATCTCATACTTCCTATTTTTCATAATCCATATTGAGAATTCTCTTAGTTTATGAAATTCTACTACTGCAGTTGCTTCATGAATTTTATCTTTTGTGTTTACATCAAGTGATACTATTTTTTTATGAAGTTTTTCACCTTCAACGTCAAAACTTATACCCTCTTCTTTTAAAAGAACAATTCTAGCTGACTCAGGACAAGAAAGCGTCATACTATTTTCATACACATCATCTATTAAATTTGTGAATCTAGGAAAAGTATGACAAACATTTGATAAATATTCTTCAGAGATGTTTATTTGGATTTTGCATAATTTCTTATCATCTAAAAATGGACAGTTCTTATTTTTAGTAAGCTTAACTCTGCCGTAATCAACATTATCATCATAAGACTCTTCATTTTTACAAACATATTTATCTATAATTTTTCTAACTTCTTCATCTTTAACTTTTTTATACTTCTCAAACGTATTTTTATCAATCTCAACGTCCCAGTGTGTACAACAACTATCTTCACATGCAGAGTTTGTGCATACAAAATCTTTATAATAACTGGCGTATATATATTTTGGATTTTGAATTTTGGATTTATCGCTCATTTTTACCTCGTTTATATATTTTATATTTTATATTTTATATATCAAATTTATCACATGAACTAGCATCTTGTACATAAAAAGAATATTTATGTTTTTTCATGTTCGTATATGTTTAGCTTTTTAGAGAAAGTTTTTTTAAATAGTTGATTATATGACATAGCTCCAATTATCTCTAGTTCTGGATTTTCATCACATATACAAGCTATATTAATCTTATCATCAACATCAATAATTAAGTCTTTTATAATTCCAGCCTCACTTCTATCAAGCTTCTCCGCAAGTTTTAAAATTAAAGAAAGTCTTGATATTTCTTGGTATCTTTCTTTACTTATAAGGCTTGCATAGTCATCCCAAAACTTTTTCATAGATTTGTCTCTATGACTTCCAATTAGAAGTGCTACCGATATAAGTTCAGTGTTGCTAAGCCCATTAATCCTCGAATTTAGCATAAGATAAAAACCATGTATGTGATGATTAAAGTATTCTATATACATACCAATATCGTGAAGTTTAGAAGCAACATCCAGGATTTTTTTATCTTCATCCTTTAGTTCGAGTTCTAATTTTAAAGCTTCATAGAGTTTCATAGTTATCATATTTACATTATTGCTATGAGATACATTTATATCATATAGTATATTAATGTTCTTTAGACTTTCTTCAAGAACATCCTCAACTACATCTTTTCCATATTTTTTATTATAAAAATCCTTATAGAAAAATCCATCGCGAAGTCCATTTCCACTTATAACTAGCTTTTTAGATCCTAATTTTTCAAATAATATCTCAAGAGGGATTATTCCAGCAAGTATTATATCTGCTCTTGTTTTATTTATACCTTCTATATTTTTAAGCTGATCATGTTCAGTATTTAGTATCAAATTGAGTACTCTTTTAACTTCTTTTTTATCCATTTGGTAGTTATGCATATATATAAGTTGATGATTATTTAGGTTTAAGTCCACCTTTGCAAGAGTACGCACCACTCCGCCAAGGCCAACAACCGCTAATCCCTCTGCTTCTTTTAGCCAATCTAGTTTTTCAAGATTACTTTTTATAAATTTTCTAATCTTATCAAGTGATTTATCTACATTTGATTTATCCATAAATTTTTCACTTAGAATTACAGATCCAAATGGTAGACTTATGGAATTTACAAGTTCTCTTTTCTTTATATAGGCTATTTCCGTACTTGCTCCTCCAATATCAATCATCACAAATGATTCTAAATCAATAGAATTAATTACTCCAAGATAATCAAAGTAGGCTTCTTCTTTTCCAGATAACACTCTAAATTTAAGTCCAAGCTCATTGTGAACTCGATTTAAAAATTCTTCTTGATTATGAGCCATTCTAACAGCCGCCGTTGCAAGGCAGTGAACATTTGTAATATTATTGGCAGCAAGAAGATTTTTAAATAACTTTAGTGCAAATATGGTCCGTTCCATAGGCTTACTCTGAAGAGTACCAGTAGATTGCATACCTTCACTCAATCTGACCATTTCTTTTATTTGATCAAATAAAATATATGCGCCATCTTCATTTATTCTAATTAGATTCATACGTATAGAGTTTGAACCAAGATCAATTACAGCGTATTTGTCATTCATAATATACCTCCTAAAACTTACTTTAATGATTACATATATACTCTTATGTACTAAAATTTGAACATTTATGTTTATTTGCTTCCATTTTAGTATATAAATTATAGTGAGAATACATATCACTACTGAGAACATTCCTCTAAAGTCCTGTTCTCTAATATAACTAATAATATGAGGTGCAAGATGAAAGTTAAAGTGAATTTTATAAATCAAATAACGACTAAAACTGGTCAACCTTTAAGCAAAGTTATGGAAGATGCAAAAGTTAAGTTTAAATTTCCATGCGGAAAAGGTAAATGCGGTAAGTGTCTAGTTAAAATTACTGGTGATGTTAACGAACCTACTAAAAACGAGATAAAAGCAATTGACCCTGAAAAACTAGCACAGGGATATCGTCTTGCCTGCGAAGTTATTGTTGAAGGCGACATTAATGTTGTCGTTCGCAAGAAATAATTATAGCAGTATTTATAAACCTGTAGAAATTAAAAAATGGCTACTATAATACAATGAATTTGTCCCCCTATTTGTTTAATCTATAGGGGTTTTTGCTATCTCTAAACTCTACCCTCCTGCTACATTAGTCATAATTGATTCTACTTTTTCTATGAACTCAGCACTATTTAAATAACATATTTCTGATAATATCTTTTGAGAATCAATGTATATACCATTATTTTGTGCCCTTTTATTGTATGTTCCATCAGTATTTAAAGTGTATGCATGCATATTATCTTTCATATATAACTTAAGTGTTAATTCCACTCGTTTCTTTATAATTTCATCTTCTACAGGAAACATTATCTCAGTTCTTCGGTCTAGATTTCTAGGCATCCAGTCTGCACTAGATAGATATACTTTGCTGTTATTATCATTGGCAAAAATAAATACTCTACTATGCTCGAGCTCCTTACCAACTATGGATACAACACTTATAGAACTTCCATTTTCATGTTCATCTGGCTTAAGGCAACATACACCTCGTACATTTAACTCTATATTAACGCCACTCGCAAGAGCTTGGTAAAGTTTTTCTATAATTTTTTTATCTACAAGTGCATTCATCTTTGCTCTTATATATGCGACTTTGCCTAAAGATGCATTTTCTATTTCAGTATCAATCAAATCAATTAATTTACTTCGAAGGTAGTTTGGAGCCGTATATATTTTATCTAGATGCTCAAGCGAAGAATATCCAGATAACCTATTAAACAATTCACTTACATCACTACCAAAATCTTCGTCTGATGTAAAAATACCCATGTCGCTATAAATCTTAGAAGTCTCTTCATTGTAATTTCCAGTTCCCATATGAACATATCGTCTAATACTTTTACCCTCTTTTCTAACTACAAGTGTTATCTTTGAGTGTGTTTTCAGGCCAACTATACCATATATGACATGACATCCATTTTTCTCAAGTTCTTTAGCCCAATTTATATTTGTCTCTTCATCAAATCTTGCCATAAGTTCTACTAGTACAGTCACTTGCTTGCCTGACTTTGCAGCATTTGATAAAGCATTTATTATAGGAGAATCACCACCAACTCTATATAGTGTTTGTTTGATTGCAAGCACTGATTTGTCCTGTGATGCTTCTTCTATAAAGCGAGTAACAATATCAAATGAATCATATGGGTGATTTACAAACAGATCTTTTTTCTTAATTTCATTAAACAAAGATTTTGATGATATTTCAATTTTATCATCACACATATCATTAGCTAATTTAAGATGACTTAATCTTTTGTTTTTTACTAACTCATCAAAAAGTGTAGCATCTATATAACTTTGATTTCTATATATTTTCTCATCTGAAATAGACATTGATTTCGTTAGAATTTTAAGAAGTTTTTTATCTATATCATCATTAACTTCAAGGCGTATAATTTCGCCCCATTTGCGCTTTTCAAGCGAATTTTCTATAACTAGGAGTAAATCTTCAGCCTCATCTTCATGTATTGTAAGGTCACCATTTCTAGTTACTCTGTAAAGTGCAGTTTCTATTATATTTGTTCCCACAAATAGTAAGTCTATAAAAGTATTTATAACATCTTCAAGAGTTATATACTCTATTAAGTTTTCACTAGGTAGTTTGATTAAACGCTTTAACATACCTGGAACTTGAACTGTTGCGTATTTCGTCTCTTCTTTATCTTCAAGCATAACTATTATATTTAAACTTGCATTTAATATAAGTGGAAACACAAGTTTTGAATCTATTGCAATTGGTGTTAAAACTGGATATATCTTTTCTTCAAACATTTTTTTAATATATTCAAATTGCTCCTTTGATAGTTCATCTGATTTAAGAAACTTAATTCCTTCCTTTTCAAATTCGCTGTCCACAATATTTTTAAGTATTATTTCATGCTCATCTTTTAATTTTCGAACCTCTATTTCTATAAGGCTGTATTGTTCTTTTGGAGTAAGACCTGATATATCTTTTTCTATATATTTTGCATGAATTTGGTCCATAATCGACGCAATTCTAACCATAAAAAACTCATCCAAATTTGAATCAAATATACTACAGAATTTAAGTCGCTCAAGTAGAGGAAACTTTTCATTTAGAGAAAGTTCGAGTACTCGTTTATTAAATTCTAGCCAACTAATCTCCCTATTAAAAAACTTGTTGTTTCCATACATAATTAAACCTCCCAAACATAAAACTATTAATATATTTAATACCCATATATCTATGTAAAAACCAATGAGTGTTTTGCCCCGCATATAGAGGGTAAAAATAAAATAATTGAAACTACCCAAGTCTAATACGGAGGTGAAATATGAAAGAAAAATTGCCAAAGAAAATTTATGAAAAAGAACTCGCTCATCTTCAAGTTGAACTTGTAAAACTACAAGAATGGGTGAAAAAAGAGGGCCTTAAAGTTGTTGTTATATTTGAAGGTCGTGACGCTGCTGGAAAAGGTGGAACAATCAAGAGAATCACAGAGAGTCTAAACCCTAGGATGTGTAGGGTTGTTGCGCTTGCAACACCTACTGAAAAAGAAAAAACACAATGGTACTTCCAGAGATACGTTAACCATCTGCCTTCTGCAGGTGAAATTGTTCTCTTTGACAGAAGCTGGTACAACAGAGCTGGTGTTGAGCGAGTTATGGGCTTTTGTAATGAAAGCGAGTACTGGGAATTCCTTAGATCTACGCCTGAATTCGAGCGAATGCTTATACGTTCTGGTATAACAATTATAAAATACTGGTTCTCAGTAAGTGATGATGAACAAGAAAAAAGATTCCAAGAGAGAATAAATGATCCAACAAAACAATGGAAAATTAGCCCAATGGATCTAGAAGCACGTACAAAGTGGGTTGAGTATTCAAAGGCTAAAGATATTATGTTTCAATATACCGACACTAAACATAGTCCTTGGTATGTAGTTGAATCAAACAATAAAAGGAATGCTCGAATAAATTGTATATCACATCTACTCGCTCAGATAGATTACGGCGAGGTTGAGAAAAAAGAAATCATTTTACCCGATAGACAGTTTAATGATGGTTATGTTAGACCACCTCTTGATGAGCAAACTTTTGTTGAAGATGTAAGTGAAAAACTGACTACATACAAAATCTGATACAAGCAGCAGATTTAGAAATGTATGAACATAAAGCCATAGAAAAAGGAAGATCAATATAATATTAATGATCTTCCTTTTTCTATTACTTTTATTTGAAAATTTATTGTTATAAAAATCTATATTTACTTTACATGTAACTTTATAATTTCTATTATAAGCTCTGAAACCTTTACCAAATCTTTAATATGAAGATGTTCCTCTAATGTATGAGGCTTCTTTTCACCTATTCCTAAATTAATAGCTTTTAGTCCCATAGCATTAAATACATTAGTATCACTTCCGCCACCAGATGATTCTATAGTTGAAGTAAGACCTATGTTTTTGCATGCCTCTCTGACAATATCTACAATAACATCGTCATGATCTACACTAAAAGCACTATACATACGAGTAATTTCAACATTAACTTTTGCGCCGTACTCTTTAGCTGCGTCTTCAAAACATTTCGCCATATGTCTTGATTGCATGTCTAACTTTTCATTATCAAGCGATCTAGCTTCAGCTTGAATTGTAACCTCTGGTGTAACTATATTTGTAACACTTCCGCCATTAATAACACCGATGTTTGCTGTAGTTTCTTCATCAATTCTAAGAAGTTGCATATTATCAATTGCTTTTGCAGCAACCATTATAGCACTAACTCCTTCTTCTGGAGCAACACCCGCGTGTGCTGGAGTTCCAGTTATAGTAACATTAATTTTATCTTGTGCAGGTCCCTTTACGATGATTTGTCCAGGATTTCCCCCACTATCTAACACAAATGCTCTCTTTGATTCAAATTTAGTATAGTCTAAATTCTTAGCTCCATGAAGTCCACCCTCTTCAAATATACTAAATGATATTTCAAGTGGTCCATGATCTATGTTGTCTTCTTTAATTACCTTGATTGCTTCAACAACCGCAGCTATACCAGCTTTGTTGTCTCCACCAAGAATCGTCGTTCCATCACTATATATAACACCATCTTTTATAAGAGGCTTGATATCTATACTTGGTGATACTGTATCCATGTGACAAGAAAATAAGATCGGGTCACCTTCTACTGTTCCTTTTAACTTTGCAACAAGATTTCCAGTGTCACTTCCAGCTTTTGGACCTGCATCATCAATAATTACATCAAGTCCAAGTGACTCAAGTTCTAATTTTATAAACTGAGCGAATTTACCTTCACTTTTAGTTGGACTCGATATTTTTACATATTTTATGAATTCATCAACAATTCTGTTTTGATTAATCATTCTATTACCTCCTTGTATAAAGGGTTAATATTTTCAATTTTACTTCTACATTATATACCATATCGCCACTTTATAAGATAAAACTCAAAAGTGATTTTCTACTTTTTTTCTATATATATATATAATGCAGTTTCGAATTAAAATAAATACTTTAAAATCACACAAAATATTTCAAAGTATGTCACACAAGGGAAACTATCATTATAATTCTGTAACGGAAAATAATATTTTACTATACTCCTAAATCGACTGGTATCTCAATCCTAACTTTTGTACCTAGACCAATTTCTGAACTTGTATTCACACCATAATTCTGACCATAATAAAGCTTAAGTCTGCGATCAACATTAGCAAGTCCAACTCCACCGAGTTTAACATCTTTTAGAACTGGATTATTAACATCAAAT
>JBARWW010000344.1:0-8017 GCA_049647005.1 Acidaminobacteraceae bacterium
ATACACATCACGCTATAATTAGAGCTTTAGTAAGATCATTTGATGTAATACCGCTTGGGCATATTTTATTTAATGATTTAATAATGAAAGAGTTTGTTACTATTGTCGCTGGGGCAATGGAATTTGGAGTTAGAGTTGCAATGCCTATAACACTTACAATTATTATTGCAAATATTCTTCTTGGTATTTTAGCAAAAGCTATGCCTGGAATGAATGTTTTTGTTATAGGTATGCCATTTAAAATTCTTGTAGGTCTTACAATTATCTTGATAACAATACCATACTTTTATGATATTTTTCGGTCTATGTTAGATGGTATGTTAGATGAGATGAATAAAATTATTATTTTTTATAATCAGTAGGTTAGGAGACAAAATGTATAAGAATTATTTTCTAATTGAAAAAAGCAAATACGATAGTAAAAATTATATAAAAGTAGATCCAATTATAAAATTTAATTTACAGCAATTTGGTGAGAAAACAGAAGAGGCAACACCTAAAAAAAGATTAGATTCAAGAAAAAAAGGTCAGGTAGTTCAAAGTAAAGATTTATCAAGTGCAATTCAAATTTTAGTTGTTTTTACATCTTTGAATTTTTTTCTCGGATACATCTCTTCGGTAGTAGTTACTTTTTACTTTACTGTTATGAATTTTATAACATTTGGCGACTCTTACTTTAGCCTTATTGGCATTAGTGCGCTAATGGGTGAGATGTTAATTGCTATTTTGCGTGCAGTTATTCCCATACTCTTAGTGGCACTTGCTACTGGAGTTATACTATCTTACTTACAAGTAGGATTTCTGTTTACAGTAGAAACGCTTAAGTTTAAACTGGATAAAATAAATCCAATTCAAGGTTTCAAAAGATTATTTTCAATAAAATCTTTAGTTGAACTTGCAAAATCAATACTTAAGGCAACACTTATATTAGTTTTAGCTTTTAATTATTTAAATGGTAAACGAAATATAGTTGTAGATATAGTTAATTACCCTTTACTACAATCACTATCAATAATGTGGGACCTAACCTATGGAGTAGTACTGAGAAGTTGTTTAGTGCTTATCATCTTAGGGGTGTTTGATTATGTTTACAAAGTTTGGCAAAATAATAAAGAAATGAAAATGTCAAAGCAAGATATAAAAGATGAATATAAGCAATCCGAGGGTGATCCCCAACTTAAAGGTAAAATAAAAGAAAAACAAAGACAAATGTCAATGGGTAGAATGATGCAGGATGTTCCTGATGCCGATGTCGTCATTACAAATCCAACTCATTTTGCTGTAGCAATTAAATATGATGTTACGATTAATCAATCACCTATAGTTGTCGCTAAGGGAAGAGATTTGATTGCTCAAAATATAAAAAAAATAGCAAAAGAAAGCAATATAGAAATAGTTGAAAATAAGCCGCTAGCACGTACTCTATATGCCGATGTTGAAATAGGTGAGACTATACCACCAGATTTATTTGCAGCTGTTGCAGAAGTTTTAGCATACGTATACAGCTTAAAGAAAAAGAATTAATATAAGATTTTTTTTACAAATTTGATAAGAGGTGTTTGCATGATGAAACATAGTGATACTATTGTCGCCCTAGGAATAATTGGAATTATACTTTTAATTATTATTCCAGTACCGCTAGTTTTCTTGGATTTTTTTCTAAGTATTAATATTTCGTTAGCACTTTTAATTTTACTTATATCTGTATTTAATACAGAGGCACTTGAATTTAGTGTTTTCCCGACTATGTTACTTGTAACAACACTGTTTAGGCTTGCCTTAAACATATCTACAACGAGATATATATTAACAAAGGGTCAAGCTGGTCAAATTATAGAGGCCTTCGGAGATTTTGTTGTTGGTGGTGATGCTATAGTCGGATTTATTATATTCGTTATTATAGTAATCATCCAATTTTTAGTAATTACAAAAGGTTCTGAGAGAGTTTCCGAAGTTGGTGCAAGATTTACACTAGACGCAATGCCTGGTAAACAGATGGCTATTGATGCAGACCTAAACTCAGGATTAATATCAGAAGCCGAAGCAAAAGATAGAAGATTAAAAATACAAAGAGCAGCAGATTTCTATGGAGCCATGGATGGTGCCAGTAAATTCGTAAAGGGTGATGCTATTGCGGGTATTATCATAACAGTGATAAATATTATTGCCGGTTTTGGTATTGGTATGCTTACATTCAATTTACAATTTACGGAATCACTTTCAAAATATACACTTTTAACAGTTGGAGATGGTTTAGTATCTCAGATTCCAGCTCTTATGATTTCCACAGCTACTGGTATTGTTGTAACAAAGGCAGCTTCTGATGAAAATTTAGGAACGGATGTAATTAGTCAGTTGTTTAACAACTGGAAAGTTATGACGATACTTTCAGGGGTTCTTTTCTTAATGGGTGCTTTTACACCGCTTCCAACAAGTCCTTTTGTTATTCTAAGTGCATTCTTTGCATATATGGCCTTTGCTTTTAGAGGTAAAAGTACATCTAAATCATTAGAAGAATCAGAAGACGAAATTGATGAAGTTGATGATTCGGATGATATGAGAAAACCAGAAAATATAATACCATTACTTCAAGTAGATCCTATCGAACTTGAATTTGGATATGGTATTATTCCACTTGCAGATCCTAATCAAGGTGGCGATCTATTTGATCGACTTGTGATGATTAGAAGACAGATAGCACTTGAGTTTGGAATTGTTGTTCCTATGATAAGATTAAGGGATAATATTCAACTCGAATCTAATGAATACATCATCAAAATAAAAGGTAACCAAGTTGCACTTGGTAATATAGTCTTCGATCACTTTTTAGCTATGAATCCAGGTTCAACTGAAGGTGAAATTGAAGGAATTGATACTATTGAGCCTGCATTTGGACTTCCAGCAAAGTGGATTTCTTCAGAAAACAGAGAAAAAGCAGAGGTACTTGGTTATACAGTTGTTGATCCATCTTCAATAATATCAACTCATTTGACAGAAGTTATAAAAACATATTCATATGAGCTTCTTGGCAGAAAAGAAGTTAAAACTCTTATTGATAACATTAGGGAAGAAAATAGTACTGTTGTTGATGAATTGCTACCAGGGCTTATGAATATAGGAGATATACAAAAAGTTCTTGCTAACTTATTAAGAGAAGGCATTACTATACGAGATTTGATTACTATACTCGAGACACTTGCAGATTATGCAAATACAACAAAAGACGTAAATGTATTAACTGAATATGTAAGACAGGCACTTAGTCGTTATATAACAAATCTTTATATGCCAACTAAACGAGCAAGAGTAATAACAGTAGATCAAAATTTGGAAAACCAATTTATGGAATCGCTTCAGCACTCAGATTCTGGAACTTACCTAGCCATTGATCCTTCGACTAGTCAAAGGTTTCTCAATAGCTTAGCTGTAGAAGTTCAAAATTTAGTTAGTACAGGTGAACAACCTATTATTGTAACTGCTCCAATTGTAAGATTTTACGTAAAAAAGCTAACACAGCAATATATTCCCGATTTAGTAGTACTATCATATAATGAAATTGAGTCGGATGTTGACATACAATCAATAGGGATGGTGAAGATATAGTGAATGTAAAACGATATATTGTTACAGATATGTCCGAAGCTATGATCAAGATTAAAAATGAGCTTGGTACAGACGCGGTTATACTAAATACTAGAAAAATTAAACAACAGGGTATATTCGGTTTTTTTAAGAAATCTCTAATTGAGGTAGTCGCAGCAATTGACGAAGAATATGAAGGGAAAAAAGAAAAACCTTTAAGTGATGAAGAGTTAAAAAAAGCTTTTTTGGAAGCTAAAGAAAAAGTTACAATTGATAAAAAAGATAATGAATTTAATAAAATCAATAGTGAAATTGATTCTATTAAACAAATGATAGAAAAATTAGTAAAAGATAAGGAAATAAACAAGGAAATTGAAAAAGTTTATAGAAGTAATACAAGAAGTGATATAAGTAGTTCAAACACAGACAATGTAAATGATAGCATGGAGAATAAATTAATCAATTTTTTGATAGAAAAAAATGTTTCTGATGAAAATTCAAGAAAACTAGTTGATATGATTTTAGATTCAGATGATATTTCAAATTTAGATTTTAAAAATGTAAAGAAATTGTTATATTCTAAATTACTAGAATTAATTGGACCTGCTTATACTATTGAGAATGAAGATGAAACTCAAAAAGTATATGTATTTGTTGGACCAACAGGTGTTGGAAAAACAACAACACTTGCAAAATTGGCAGCAAGATTATCGTTAATTGAAAATCGTAAAGTAGGTTTAATTACGGCCGATACATATAGAATCGCAGCGGTTGAACAGCTTAAAACATATAGTGAGATACTTGGTATTCCATTAACTGTTGTATATGAAGCTGAAGAGCTCGATCATGCTATTAAAAAATACTCAAATATGGATTGTATACTAATTGATACAGCTGGGCGTAGTCATAAAAGTGAGGAACTTGAAAAGGATATTAAAAGTTTGCTTATAAATGTTGCAAAACCAGAACTTTTTTTAGTAATTAGTCTAACAACTGGGTATAAGGATATTAAAAGTATTGTTGATGCGTATTCGTTTTTAGATGATTACAAGTTAATTTTGACAAAACTTGATGAAGCTAGTTCGCTTGGCAATATTTTAAATGTGAAAATGCTTACTAATAAACAACTTTCATATTTTACCATTGGACAAAGTGTTCCGGATGATATCGAAATAGCCAAGGCAAGTAAAGTTGCTAGTTTTATTGTGGGGGATAATTAATATGGACCAAGCTCAAAAATTAAGAGAAATAGTAAAGAGCGATGTATCTAAAGAAACATCGGGACCACAATTAACTATGGATTCACGTATAATTACTATTTCAAGTGGTAAAGGTGGCGTAGGGAAAACAAATTTCACGGTTAACCTTGCAATCGCTTTAGCGAAATTAGGTAATAAGGTTACGATAATAGATGCGGATTTAGGGCTTGCAAACGTTGATGTTATACTAGGTATAGTTCCTAAGTATACATTGTCTAATGTAATTAGAAACGAAAAAGAAATTGATGATATTATTGTTGAGGGACCAAACGGTATTAAAATTATAAGTGGTGGATCTGGAGTAAGAGATTTAGTTGATTTGAATGAAGATGAAATTAACAGTTTAATCGAATCTTTCAATAAGTTGAATTTAGAGTCAGACTATATTTTAATTGATACTGGTGCAGGTATAAGTAATTCAGTACTATCATTTATCAACGCGGCAAATGATATAATTTTAGTTGTTACACCGGATCCTACATCAATTACAGATGCATATGCAGTTATAAAGAACATAGTAACTGTTGAAAAAAATATAAAGGTAGTTGTTAATAGGGTTGAGTCTAATAGTGAAGGATTAGAAGTTTTTAATAAGATAAATAAAGCTTCTATGAAATTTTTAGATAAAGAACTAGATAATATAGGCTACATTTATGAAGACAGTAGTGTTAAAAAATCTGTTAAGATACAAAAACCATTTATTCTAAATGCACCGAATTCACTTGCATCAAAAGGCGTAGACTTAATCGCTTATAACATTGAAAATAACAATAAATTCATAGCTACTACAAATGGTTTCAGTCGATTTATAAATCGACTTATGAACAATATGTAAATTCGCTAAGGAGGTAAGTTTTAAATGCAAATGAGTAAAAACTTAAATCCAGGGGATACAATTGAAATTCAAATAATAAGAAAAGATAATGAGTTAATAGCATTAAAATCAACGATTTATGAACTTTTATCAGATGTTCTTCTTAATATTGCTATGCCAAGTTATATGGGACGATTGTTCCCAATAACTAATGGAACAAGAGTTTACATAATTGATAATGTTGAAAATAGAGGTATTTATACTTTTTATGCATTTGTACGAGCTAAGGATACAAGCGCTTCTCTTGCAACATTAACAATTGAGCGAATAAGTGATATAAAGAAATCACAGCGGAGAAAATTTTACAGAGTACCTTATTTTAAAGATTTGACTTTTAAATTACCTATAGCTGAAGAAGACCGTGTTGTTGATGAAAAATTGCTCGAAAAATATAAAGATAACCCTAATATTCTCATTGAAGCAGATGAGTTTGAAATTATAAAAGCAACAACTAGAGACTTAAGTGGAGGCGGATTTAGATTTTCAGCTAGCAAGAATTTTAAGCTTGGTGACATCTTAAATGGTGAAATGGAAATTGAGGGTAGTAATATCAACTTTTCGGTTGTTATACTAAGAATAGTAAAAGATGTACTTTATGATAACTTGTTTGAAATTGGTTGTTCTTTTGTTGATATAGACGAAGTAGACAGATCAAAAATAATTGGTCTTATATTTAAAAAGCAACGAGATATAGTAAAAAAAGGACTGATTTAGATGAAAACAAAAGTTTTGGTTGTTGATGACTCTGCTTTTATGAGAAAAGTTATATCAGATTTGGTTAACTCATCAAATAAGTTAGAAGTTGTTGGAACTGCTAAAAATGGAAAAGATGCAATTGAAAAAGTTAAAACTCTTAAACCTGATGTTTTGACTTTGGATGTAGAGATGCCCGTTATGGATGGCATCGCAGCTCTTGAAGTTATTATGAAAGAGATGCCGATGCCAGTTTTGATGTTATCTAGTATAACAAAAGAAGGTGCTGAAGCTACAATAAAGTCATTAGAACTAGGTGCGATTGATTTTATTACAAAACCATCAAGTATTTTTAAAGTTAATACAGAAGATATGCAAAAAGAATTAGTTGAGAAGATACTTGTAGTTGCTAATGTAAAATATAGAAAACCAAGAGCAGTGATGGAGAGAAAAAAAGTGGAAAAACCTCAAGCTCGTGAAAGCCTTAGAGCGAGAAGTCGAGGCAATGGTCATATTGATAAGATAATAGCTATTGGAACATCAACAGGTGGTCCAAGAGCGTTACAATCTGTAATTCCTAATATACCTGGAGATATAAATGCTAGTATTGTTATAGTTCAACATATGCCCGCTGGGTTCACAAAATCTCTTGCTGAAAGAATGAATACTATGTCACAACTTTCGGTAAAAGAAGCGGAAGATGGTGAGTTTTTAAAAGCTGGATTTGCATATATTGCTCCTGGCGATAGTCATCTTAGGATTGTTAAGTCTGCTAAAGACTATAAAATAAAACTAGATAAAGGTGAATTGGTAAGTGGTCACAGACCATCTGTTGACGCAATGATGTATTCAATCGCTGATATGGGTATTAAGAATATAATTGGTGTAATTATGACTGGTATGGGATCAGATGGTGCGCGTGGTCTTGAAAACGTAAAACAAATGAATAGAGGTTATATCATTGCACAAGATGAAGAAAGTTGTGTAGTTTATGGTATGCCTAAGTCAACTGTAGATTTAGGCGTTGTTGATAAAATTGTACCACTTGAGAGTATTGCAAACGAAATTATAAAGGCCATGGAGGTGTAGTATTATGGATATGAGTCAATATTTAGAAATATTCATAGAAGAGTCAAAAGAACATTTACAGCACATGAATTCAATTTTGCTTAATTTGGAAGAAGAAACAAAAGATCTAAATCTTCTGAATGAAATTTTCCGCATTGCACATACTATTAAAGGTATGTCTGGAACTATGGGATTCACAAGAGTAGCAAATTTAACTCACGAAATGGAAAGTGTACTAGATTTAGTTAGAAATAAACAGATAGAAGTAGATGAGTATATAATCAACATTCTTTTTGAGTGTTTCGATGCTTTAGAAGCATACATTACTAATTTAGAGTCTACTGGCGAAGAAGGTACACATGATTCAACTGAACTTGTTGCTAAATTAAGTGTATTAGTTAAGTTAAAGAGATCACCAACTATAGAAGAACAAAATTCTATTAACTCAGAAAGTCTATCAGAAGCTACAGAAACTATAGCTAAAGATGAGCCTTCAGAGGATGAAGGATTTGCAATTGAAATTGAAGGAACTCATAAGAGT
>JBARWW010000345.1:0-3526 GCA_049647005.1 Acidaminobacteraceae bacterium
TACTATATTATCTCATGGATCAAATTCTAATGTTCCTAGAGACTTAATGGAGCGAAAGTGCTTACATGCGGTTGATGAAATGGCTAGTTTTATTATTGCTGTCGCACTAATGAGACCAACAAAACTAGAAGGTCTTCAAGCTAAATCGGTCAAGAAAAAAATGAAAGATAAAGCATTTGCAAAAGCCGTTAATCGAGAAGAAATGATAAGTTCAATGGAAGAAATGAATATAGAATTTGCTGAACATATAGATATAATTGTAGCTGGACTAGTAGCTCATGAAGCTGTTGTTCTTGCAGATGGTTATGAGTTACTATAATTTTTAATTAAATTCATTACAAAATATATTATTTAAAGCTTCAAAAAACATAAAAAACCGCTTATCTTATATAAATCAGATAAGCGGTTTTTTTGTATTTTTATAATCTTATTTATTTGCCATTGCTTTAGCCATTTTATCCATAGAAACACCTTCTTTTCTCCACTTTGCAAATTCTGCAGTTGCAGTGAAAAGTGCGTCTGTCGATGAATTAAGAGCTGTTTCAGCAGAATCCTGAATAACTCCAACGATAAATCCAGCACCAACAACTTGCATAGCTATATCATTATCAATTCCAAATAAGCTGGCAGCTAAAGGAATAAGTAAAAGTGATCCACCAGCAACACCAGAAGCTCCACAAGCTGAAACTGCTGCTATAATACTTAATAAAAGTGCAGTAGCCATATCAACTTCAATACCTACTGTATTAACAGCAGCCAATGTTAATACTGTTATAGTTATTGCAGCACCAGCCATGTTTATAGTTGCTCCAAGCGGAATTGATACTGAATAAGTATCTTTATCAAGACCAAGTTTATCACATAATGTCATGTTTACTGGAATATTAGCAGCAGAACTTCTAGTGAAGAATGCTGTAATACCACTTTCTCTTAAACATCTAAACACTAATGGGTAAGGATTACTTCTAATGTTTACATATACAATTAATGGGTTAACTACAAGTGCCATAAATAACATACAACCAACTAATAATGCAAGTAAGTTAGCATAGCCAAGTAGCGCTTCTAAACCGTTAACTGAAATTGTTTCAAATACAAGACCCATAATACCAAATGGAGCTAGGTCAATTACCCATCTAACCATTTGTGATACTGCGTCTGATATATTTACAAGCATTGTTTTTGTAGCTTCGGGAGCGCCTCTTAGTGCAAGGCCAAGAAGTACAGCCCATGATAAAATTCCTATATAATTAGCATTTCCAAGTGCATTTATAGGATTATCTACAACACTAAGTAGTAAGTTCTTAAGAACTTCTGCTACTCCACCAGGTGCTGCTTGAGTTGCAGTATCAGTAACTAGTGTTATTGTAACTGGGAAAATAAAACTTGCAGCAACAGCTACAAAGCCGGCTAAAAATGTTCCAAGTAAATAAAGTCCAATAATTGACTTCATATTTGTTTCTTGTCCGTTCTTATGCAGCGATATAGCTGACATAACTAAAAAGAATACAAGTATTGGAGCAATTGCTTTAAGTGCACCTACAAATAGTGAACCAAGTATTGCAATTGGTGCAGCTACTTCTGGAATAGTAATCGCTAATATTGTTCCTACAATAAGACCAATAATAATTCGCTTTACTAAACTAATTCCATTCCATGATTTCAATAAATTCTTCAAAAAATTTCGTCCCCCTAAAAAATATGATAAAAAATAAGTTTTATATTACATAATCTAAATAAATATATATAATCGAAACTAAAATAATGCACTCAAGTAGTGTTAACATAGAAAATGAATGTAAGTATAATAGATCAATTTGTATACAAAAGCAATTTAAATATGTAACGTTATTTATTTTACCACAGATTTCAGTTTATTAGAAGAACATTATTACATATAATTAATATTTCGAGTTTCGTATTAAGCACACTTGTAATTATCTGAATATTTGGTCATATCTTTCTTAAGTAAATGTAATATTAATATTAAAACTTAACATTTGCCTGCTTTTATATTAAATTTATGCTTTATTTAGTCCATCTAAAAGTTTTTTCAAAATCACTAGCCATTACATTCATATTTTCATCAGTTGAACGTTTTTATAGATTTTTTTCAAATATCACAAAAATTTTTTTAATATATTTCCAACGTCCTAACCCATAAAATATAATCAAAATCACATTTTTTATAAATTGAATTTAACGAAAATTGAAAGTTATGTATATCTATCTAGCATTTTTTTATTGTTTTTTATTCTCTAGTATATAAAAACAGAAAAACCACTTGCTCCATAATGGATTAAAGTGGTTTTAGATATTTTCAAACTATCTAGTTATGTTAGTAAGCAAATTAATAAGTAGTTGCTCTTTTGTTGTTTTAGATTTTTTTGCTATTAAGGCAAGACAGTAATAAGTTTTTTCGTCTACATCTAATATAAGTGCTTGAAGTTTTTTTGTAGTTTTCTTCATTTCAGTCTTTGCTCTTTCTTCTGATGACATTTCATCTAATTTTGAAACTTCAAGAATAGTTTCTATTTTAGGACCCCAAACAGCTTCTTTTTGAGATACATAATCATTAATTATTGCATATATATAATCATTTCTCTCAATCTCCTGCTCTTTTGCTTTTTGCTTAAGTATCCTTTTTAAATCTTTAGTCATGTTTAATTTAATTTTCATATTACACTCCAAAGTCTATATCAAATAATCTAATAGTAAATCAGGTACCTGTTATTATAACATATATAATGAAAGTATATTCTATTATTTTTAATTAATTTTGACTATTAATTTCATTATCTACAAAAAACTTCTTTATAAGCCCTTTTCCCTTATAACTATTTTTTTCAGACATTCCACATACAGCCATATATGCATATCTTACTGGCGGAGTTTTTCTTGACCTTTTAGAACCTTTTCGTTTTGATAACTAGCTTAACTATTATATAGTATTCTAGCTCATCTTAGCCTCTATCAAAACTATATAACATTATAAATAAAGCATCCTACAATGTAGGATGCTTTTATATTGCGAGGTATACTCGCTAGTATAATTATTTTCAAACGGGGGAGAATGAAAATATTAAAGGGGGAATATTTTAATGGTGACTTACATTTATGATACTTGACTTAGCTAAGAACTTTTTTGACATATAAGCCTTAATAAGCTCTACATATCCATTTCTGCTTATGCTAAGTAACAAAGAAAAACCAAGTACATCTGTCATAATGCCTGGTGTTATAAGAAGTACACTTCCTATAAGTATGCATAAGCCATGCATTAATTCGTTTGCTGGCATTGAGCCTCTACTCAGAGATTCCTTTATTTGAGTAATAACAGTTCTTCCTTCGCGTCTTGCAAAGTAAGCTCCAAGAACTCCAGTAAATAATACTATAGAAACCGTTGTTAAAAACGATGTTTTCTCTGCAATTGCCATAAGTAGATATAGTTCCATAAAAGGAATTAATGTAAATGCTATTATTAACTTGGTAAAAGTATTTTTCACAATGTCACATCCTTATTTGC